>JAUWNZ010000233.1 GCA_030612385.1 Pseudomonadota bacterium
GAACTCTGCTTTTCTACACATAGTCCATATTCAGTAAGGACAATATATAAGGCGTTTTCATAGACAGATTCCAGAAATCCATCACCAAGCTCATTATAGACTTCATAAAAACTTCCAAGAATAATATTTGTGATTTCTTTGCATTTAAACCTGTCTGCGTTCATCTGTGTGAATCTGTGGCTGAATAGTTACGATTCATTGTTGACCCGCAAGACTGTCAAAAATATTTGATTACTTCATAAAGCGTGTTTCTCTGTGCGGCCGGTCTGCCGACAGATCTTATCGCTTTTACAATCTCTTCAGCCTTTGCAGGTTTGAACTCCTTTCCTGCAGCCGTTACTATATTCTCCTCGAGTATCGTGCCGCCAAAGTCGTTGGCGCCAAAAGAGAGGGCAAGCTTATCCACCTCGAAGTCCTGTGTGAGCCATGAAGCCTGGATATTTTTTACCGGGTGCAAAACGATCCTTGAAATCGCCAGCGCCTGCAGATATCTCACCACCGACACCGGCTCTTTTATGGTCTCAAAAAGCTCCGTGTTTCCGGGCTGGAATGTCCACGGGATGAATGCGGTGAAACCCTTTGTTCTGTTTTGCAGATCTCTTATCCTGAAGAGATGCTCTATGATATCTTCATCCTGTTCAATGTGGCCGAACATCATTGTCGCCGTTGTCTTCATCCCCATGGAGTGCGCCGTCTCCATCACCTCGATCCACCCGTCCGCTCCCACCTTGCCGGGGCTTATAATCTTTCGGATTCTGTCGCAGAGGATCTCTGCCCCTCCGCCCGGAAGAGAATCAAGTCCCGCCGCTCTCAGCCTTTCAAGCGTCTCCCTTATGCTCATGCCTTCATTTTCCGCAATGAAATATATCTCCGGCGGTGAGAGGCTGTGGAGCTGAACATTCGGGAAAAAACGCTTTATTTCAGAAAAGAGATTCTCGAACCAGACAATCCCCAATGCCGGATTGAGGCCGCCCTGAATCAGGATCTGCGTCCCGCCGGCGCTGACCGTCTCCTCAACCTTTCTTAATATCTCTTCCCTGCTCAAGACATAGCTCTCTTCTCTGGTCTTTGCGTAAAAAGCGCAGAATTTACACCTCGATACGCACCAGTTTGTGTAGCTTATGTTTCTGTCGCCAACAAAAGTCACTAACTCGCCGCACCTTTTTTTTCTTATCTCATTCCCAATTCTGCCCACGACAGGCAAAGGCATATCGAACAGGCGCAATGCTTCCTCAAAGCTTAAATCCACGCCTGCTAAATTTCGCTCAACATATTCCTTCCATTCAGAGCAGCCCATGTTCACGGCATTTCTCCTCAAACAGCTCAAGCCCTCTCTTTTCACTCGCTCCCATACAATGGGTAAGGGATTTGAAGTAGAGCTCAAGAAAATTCCTTTCTATATTAAACTTCTTCTCAGCCTCCGCCACAACTGTGTCGATATTCTTCCGCCCCCACCTGACAGACTCCATAACCATCCTGTCTATTTCAGTCATGTCCTTCTCTCTAAGAGACACGGATATCCCGAAAACCATCGGATAACCCGTCAACTTATGCCACTGCTCGCCGAGATCCATTACTACCCTGTATGTCATTCTTGCCCTGATCGCCTCATCGCCAATAACAAGCGCCTGGTCGCAGTGTTTGAGCAGTTCGCCTGCCCTGCTTTCATTTACAGACACAACCCTGTTTTTCATTCCCCGCTCCCGCAGAATAATCCTGAGCAGATTGAGCGATGTCGTTGTTTGATCTGTTACTGCGATACAGCCATTATCATCACAGGGCATTTCCCCACTCGAAACAACGATGACACTCAAGACTTTCTCTTTCGATGCCACACAGAAATCGTGGCTTTTCAGCCTTTCTTTGTTCTTGATATAAAAGAATGACGGGACCGGCGCGAAATCGATCTTTCCTTTTTCAAACATCTGCGCAAGTTCTTTTGGCGATGCCTCTATTATCGGGACGCCTTTCTGCTCAAGCCGGAAGTAGGGCAGGAAGTTGTTTATGAAGCCGAATTTTCCTATTCTTACGTCCTTGAAGTTCATTTATACCACTTCAAAATATTGTAAAACGTATCCCTCTCAGCAAGCGCTTTATTGGCGCCTTTCGCAATTTTTAAAATTCTGACTGCAGGAAGAAAAAGAGGGGTCCGCGCCCCGGCAGCGTGAGTAACTCTCTCTTCCATCAGCGTTCCATCCAGATCGTTAGCGCCGTAATTCAGGGCGACCCCCGCAAGATTCCCGCCAAGAGCAACCCAGTAAGCCCTTATGCTCTTGAAATTTTGCAAGACGATTCTCGAAACCGCAATAGTTTTGAGAATGTCAACTATATCTGTTTTCTCCACAGCAAGTCCCCGATCCTTAAGCCCTGTATTCTCCGGATGGAAGAGAAGGGGGATAAAGGAGACAAACCCTCCTGTCTTTTCCTGCAACTTCCAGAGCCTGTATAGATGAGCCGCCCTGTGCGCCGGATTTTCAATATGTCCAAAGAGCATCGTTGCGTTGCTTTTTATTCCAAGGCCGTGTGCTGTTTCCATTATTCGGAGCCATTCATCGGATTTAAGCTTATTCGGACAGATAATCTTTCTTATTTCATCATCAAGGATTTCAGCGCCTCCTCCCGGCATTGCCTGCAGACCGGCATTCTTCAATCTTAAGAGCACATCCTCGATGCTCATTTTCTCGATCTGTGACAGGAAGTGTATCTCAGTTGCGGTCAGGGCTTTTATAACAACGTTCGGGAATCTCTTCTTTATATTCCTGAAAAGAGTTTCAAAGTATCTCAGGTCCGTTTCAGGATTG
>JAUWNZ010000106.1 GCA_030612385.1 Pseudomonadota bacterium
TGCCTGACCTTATAACCTTTGAATTCGAGATATCTCATAATAACATCGGAAACCACAAAACGACGGTAACTCCCGATGTGTGGCGTCTCATGGACTGTCGCGTCGCATGAATACATAAGAATTTCTTCAGGATTTATCGGGCTGAAGAATTCTTTTTGACTGGTTAGTGTGTTGTACAAACGCAGTGTTGATTTTTCTCTGTCGGCAAAAAGCTCAGTGCTGAGATACCTCTCTCCGCTGTCGGGGAAGATCACCACGACGAGACCATCCTTCATCTCTTTTGCCTTCTCCATGGCCACATACATAGCGGCCCCGGAACTCATCCCCGACAGGAGCCCCTCTTCCCGGGCAAGCCTTCTGGCCATCTCAAAGGCATCCTCATCCAGGATATTCACCTTTTCATCGAGACGGCTTCTATCAAAAATCTCCGGTCGATAGGACTCTTTCATGTTCTTCAATCCCTGTATCTTGTGGCGCAGATAAGGCTCAACCCCTACTATCTTTATGTCCGGGTTATACTCCTTGAGCCGTCTGGAAATCCCCATGGCGGTACCCGACGTTCCCAATGTTGCGACCACCATGGTCACTTTACCACCGGTCTGCCGCCATATCTCCTCTGCTGTGCCATGATAATGAGCCGACACATTGTCTTCATTATTAAACTGATCCGTGCAGAAATATTTCCCGGGGTTCTCACGCACCAGATTATAGGCCACCTCTATCGCGCCATCTGTGCCAAGGTTGGCCGGAGTGATGTGCAATTCTGCGCCCATTGCCCTTAATATTCTTTTTCTCTCTTCGCTGGCAGATTCCGGCATGGTCAGAAATAACCTGTACCCTTTGGCCGCGGCAACAAGAGCAAGGCCGATACCTGTATTCCCACTGGTAGCCTCTAAAATTATTTTATTCTTTGCAAGTTCTCCTCTCTCTTCAGCTCTTTCAATCATATTAAGGGCAATCCTGTCCTTTATGGACCCTCCGGGATTAGAGCTCTCCAGCTTGGCAAAAATCTTCACTCTCTTATTTGGATTTAATCTGCGAATCTCCACAATAGGAGTATTCCCTATCAAATCCAGGATATTTTTATAACTGTCCTGCATAGAATCCCACCTGCAAAAAAAGGGTCACACTACCGACCCTTTGATCTAACTCAGGTTGTTTAGGCTGAAGGCCGATAATCTAACTGTCAAATTTCGGCACAGGAATCTTTGTAAACTGAACCCCTTCTCTTTTCAGCGCTTCCTCTTCATCTCTGGTTGTTGTCCCCTTTATATTCCTCCTGTCCTCTTCCCCATTATGTATCTTCAAGGCCGCTTCGGCAAACTTATCTCCCACGTCATCAAAGTTTTTATCGAGATATTTATGAAATAACTGGAGCGCCTTCATCGGAGAAAGATCTCTTAAGTCTCTTTCTCTCGACTCACCGGCATCTTTTCCCCTTATAGATACAGTTGGAAAAATCATCTCTATCTCAGAGCTCTCACATATGGGACAGGTAATCAACTTCTGAGATCTCTGATCTTCAAAAGCCGTTCTGCATTTAAACCATCCTTCAAATTTGTGACCTTTTTCACATTTGAGATCGTAAACTATCACTGTGCCACTACTCCTCCAATTAAATTAAAGTCCATCAAGCCCGCTGTGGAGATCGCATCCCCCATCTATTCTCAACACTTTCTTATTTCTTTACCATCACTTCCAAAGAAAAACAACAACTCTCCAAAACGCCAAAAAAATATGGACATTGTATGGCAAATCAGATAGTATCCTAAAGTGGATCGGGATGTGGCCCAGTCTGGTAGGGCACTGCGTTCGGGACGCAGGAGTCGTGAGTTCGAATCTCGCCATCCCGACCATTTTTCAACCCACCACAGAGGCCATCTGGAAAATAGGCAGGTACATAGCAATTATTATTCCACCCACAACCACTCCTAAAAAAACCATCATAAACGGTTCAAGAAGCGCTGTCATTGCGCTGACCGCGGCATCCACTTCGTCATCATAAAAATCCGCTATCTTCTCAAGCATTGTGTCAAGCGCTCCGGTAGCCTCGCCCACGCCGATCATCTGAACCACCATAGAAGGGAAGATGGCAGTTTCTTTCAAAGGTTCGGCTATTGTTTTGCCTTCACTAATACTTCTTCTCGTTTCCATCAAGGCGTTTTCCACCAGCCTGTTCCCAGCTGTTTTACTTACCACGTCCAGCCCCTCAAGAATTGGCACTCCACTGGTAATCATGGCGGAGAGTGTCCTTGTAAATTTTGCGACGGCAACCTTTCTAAGCAGCGGGCCAAAAACGGGAACTTTCAGCGCCATTGTATCTATATTAAGTCTTCCCTTCTCTGTTCGATAATATCTCCTGAAGGCGAACACAAAAACAATCAAGGCGCCAATCATATATAAGATATAATTCCGCATAAATTCACTGGCATCAACAACGAATTGGGTCGGCGCCGGCAACGCGTGTCCCATGCTTGAAAATAGCTCCTGAAAAACAGGAATGACTTTAACGAGGAGCAATACAACAACTCCAATAGAGACTACGAGGATGCTGGCGGGGTAGGTCATGGCCCCTTTGATCTTTCTCTTCAACACCATAGCTTTTTCCATATAGGAGGAAAGGCGGGCAAGCACCGTGTCAAGCATTCCCCCGGCTTCCCCTGCGGATACCAGATTTACAAAAAGGTCGTCAAATACTTTGGGGTGCTTCTTAAGGGCATCCGTAAGCGTTGATCCGCCTTCTATATCCTCTTTTAAGGACTTGATAACGCCGGCAAAAGTCTTATTCTGTTCCTGAGAACCAAGTATATCCAGGCATTGAAGGAGAGGAAGACCCGCATCGATCATCGTAGAAAACTGACGGGCAAATACAACCACATCCTTTTCCTTTATCCTTGGTTGTAAAAAAGGAATATTTTCGAGCAGATCCTTAGGTTTTTTCTTTATGCTACCGGCTTTGAGGTTCTGTCGGCGAAGTTGTGCCCTGACAGCGGCTTCATCCTCAGCCTCTATTTCACCTTTCCTCGATTCTCCCTTCTTCGTATGCGCTTCCCATAAATATATTGGCATAATCAATCTCCGGTCTTAGGGTTTCTAACTCCCGACTTTCAGGCTGTGGTTATATTGCTTTCTCGTAGGGGCGATTCTTGTGATCGCCCCGATTAGTGCGAATACAAGATTCGCCCCTACATTGTATGGAAATTCCTACACTGTCAAGTTACTTCCTATTATAATACCGACGTGTCGGCATAGCGGAGCTTCTTGCGTGTGATCTCATGAAGTATGACACCCGCGGCGACAGATACATTAAGAGAATCAACCTTTCCCAGAATCGGTATTGAAACAAAAAAATCGCATCTTTTCCTCACAAGCGGTCTGATCCCTCTTCCTTCACTTCCCATTACGAGACCGATATTACCATCACAATTAACAGAATATATGTCCTGGCCCTGTCCGGCATCGGCGCCGTATATCCAGAATCCCTTCTCTTTCAAGTAATCAATAGTTTTCGCTACATTTACTACCCTAACAACAGGAATATGGTAAACAGCCCCGGCCGATGCTTTTAAGACAGTCGATGTGATGGAGACCGCGCGATTTGCCGGTATAATAACGCCGTTTGCCCCATAACAATGCGCCGTCCTTATCAGAGAACCTAAATTCTGAGGATCTGTAATGCCATCGAGAACAAGAATCAGACTCTCTTTAAATAACTTATGACGATTGTCAATAATTTCCTCAACACTGGAGTAGGTATATTCTTTACAGAGAGAAACGATACCCTGATGCGCTTTGCCACCGGCAAGCCTTTCTATATGCCTCATTTCTCTAAACTCTACATCTACCCTCTTTTGATCCGCAAGCTCCAGAATCTTCCGTATATTATTCGTTCTCCTCTTCCCCTTGGCCACGACTATCTTCGCTATCCCACTACTATTACTTTTGAGGGCCTCCATCACAGGATTTACACCATGGACAATTTGCATAATCTCTCTTCAACAACGTAACTCAAGACCCTCGGAAATCTCTCTGCTAATATTATCGGCCATTTCAACAGGATCCGCAGCCGTTATTATCGGTCTGCCGACTACGATAAAATCCGACCCCCTTCTTATGGCCTCTCTCGGGGTCAATGTTCTCTTCTGGTCATCCCCCGCCACCTTTATACCCATCATCTCCGTTCGCTCTTCGTAGTGGAGGGCCGGCCTGATACCGGGTGTTACTATTATAAAATCATCCCCACATAATTTCCTTATAGAAACCACGTCACGCGCAGATGCCACAACCCCCGAAACGCCGGCATCACTGGCAATTCTGGTCAAATTCAATACAATATCTTCCACCGCTCCGCTAAAGCCCAGCATCTGAAGATCATCATTATCAAGACTGGTTAAAACGGTTACGGCAAGGACAACGGGCATGGGAGCGCCGGTCTGTCTCGCCATTTTCTCAACCGACTGTACCGTGTCCTCCATCATCCTTTTCCCGCCCAGTGCATGGAGGTTAAACATGGAAACACCGAGTTTCACCGCTTCCCTGGCCGCCCCAATAACCGTATTGGGGATGTCATGAAACTTCAGGTCGAGAAAGACCTTCCCCCCCATTTTTTTTATCACTGACACAATATCAGGACCATAGTGACCAAAGGCCTCCTTGCCGACCTTAAACATCCCAACATGATCTTTAAGGAGTTCCACCCACTCCAACGTCCTGTCTATATCCTCTCCAATATCAAGGGCAAATATCAGCCTTTCCTTTGCGTTTTTATTCAACCTTCCCCTCACCTTCAGGAATGTTCACATCATCTTTCATCAACTTCACCCCTCTTTTCTGGACATCAAGAAAATCAGGTTCGGCGTAAGTAACCTTTCCGGCAGCTATCTCCCTAAGGGCAACCACTATCTCCATGTTTGTAACATCATCAATAAGGGGCTTTGAGCCCTTGCACAACTGTTTCGCCCTTTGACTCGACAGCAACACAAGAGCAAATCTGTTTCCCCCTTTCTTCAAAGCATCTTCAATGGTAATTCTTGCCATATATCTCTACCTCCAACAATCAAGTTTTGAGTTTCTCGTTTCGAATTTCGAGGAAATAGCCTAACCCGGACAAGCCGGAACCGGAAGTCGGAAATCAGGCGGGTGGCATGGACAAACTCGTTTGTCCGTGCGTAATTATTCAGGCTGAAAGCTCAAAGCTTTTTGTTGGGTTTCGTACCTCAACCCAACCTACA
>JAUWNZ010000011.1 GCA_030612385.1 Pseudomonadota bacterium
GAACGTATTTCACTTCCCTTTTCGCTTAAGTTATGCATGTCATGGGTGTCTAAATCGGAGAGGACATCTTTCATTTTGTCGACAATGCCTGCAGATTCTAAAAGATATCTATAAGCATGGGCAGTTACGGCAAATCCATCAGGTATATTAACTCCTTTCCCTTGAAGAGCCCTTCTCATTTCGCCGAGGGAAGCGTTTTTCCCTCCTACCTGTGGGATGTCATTTAATTCTATCTCATCAAACCATAGTACCAGCTCATCATTTTTCATTCAAGACCTCCAGGAGATTGTATTTCTGTAAAATTTTCAACCTTATCTGTGATCCATGACAGCAGGATTTTTTATCATTTTTGTGTCTTGAAGTCAATCAGAAAATCTTTGTTGGCACCCCACCTCTTTCCTGAAATCATTCCTCCTAAAAACGCCTCAAGGACATTTTCTGTATTTCACTTTGAATCTTGCTCCTTCGTATTGATATTCCTTGCATTATTCGTTTTTCAGGTTTACAAATAGCATCGGAAATGCGAATGGGCGCTCAACTCGGAACGGCTTAATGGAGAAAAAAGACGATAATAAATTGCACATAAAGAACTGGCCTGAAGGCGATCGGCCACGGGAGATGCTGTTGAAAAAAGGCCCGGAGGCCTTGAGTGATGCGGCGCTGCTCGCTATCCTTTTGAGAACAGGCATGAAGGGGAAGAATGCCATAGCCCTTGCCAGAGAAATGATAGGCAGGTTTGGCGGGCTCAATGGGTTGATGATGGCAACACAGGATGATCTGTTGAGTGTCAAGGGAATAGGAAAGGCGAAAGTAGCACAGATACTTGCCGCCATGGAAATTGTAAAGCGGCAACTGCGCCAGCCCCTTGAAAAGATTAACATTATAAAAAATCCCCTCCACCTGTTTGAATATCTGAAGGTATCAATGGCCAATCTCTCCCGCGAGGAATTCCGGCTCCTCCATCTCAACAGATCAAAACACCTGATTGCGGAAGAGGTGCTGTTCCGTGGAACAGTAGATGAATCAGCGGTTTATACCCGTGAAGTTGTTGAATCCGCCTTGAGGAAAAAGGCATCCGCTTTGATCCTGGCCCATAACCATCCTACCGGCTTGCCTGAGGCAAGTGAAGAAGATATCAAATTGACTGAGTCTTTGGTAAAGGCATGTTGGACCGTTGATATCCCTATAATCGACCACATTATCATTGGCAGGGGTGGCTTTTTGAGCATGAAGCGTGATTACCCCGAGATTTTTGAAGGAGACAATGAAGTCGCATGAAGAAGCTCACACTCCCCCAGCTTGAACACCACCTGTTTGCCGCGGCGGATATCCTGCGCGGAAAGATGGATGCCTCGGAGTTCAAGGAATACATCTTCGGCATGCTCTTTTTGAAACGGTGCTCGGATGTCTTTGATGAAGAATATGAAGGAATCATAAAGGCCAACCTTGCCAGGGGTCGGACAAAAGAGGAGGCAATCAAGCGGGCCGAGGATCCGGACAGATATGCAAAATCCTTCTTTGTCCCAGAGGCGGCAAGGTGGGGAAAGCTTAAACACACGCATCGCAATATAGGAGATGAGCTGAACATAGCATTATCAGCGCTTGAGCGTGACAACCGGAGCCTTGAGGGCGTCTTAGGGCATATTGATTTCAACAGAAAGGCCGGGAAGACAAAAATACCTGACCGGAAACTTCGCGATCTCGTCAATCATTTCAACAAATATCGCCTCAGGAATACCGACTTTGAATTTCCTGATCTTATCGGCGCAGCCTACGAGTACCTTATAGGGGAGTTTGCGGATTCTGCAGGCAAAAAAGGCGGTGAGTTTTATACCCCAAGAGACGTTGTTCGTTTGATGGTGCGCATACTCAAACCGCAGGAAGGCATGCGCGTATATGATCCCTGTGTCGGCTCAGGAGGCATGTTGATCCACTCCAAACAGTATGTGGAAGAACATGGAGGCAACTACTTTAACCTGAGCCTTTACGGCCAGGATAACAACGGCGGCGTCTGGTCCATGTGCAAGATGAACATGATCCTTCACGGCATTGCGGGCGCGGATATCCAGAACGATGACGTCCTGACCTCGCCCCTTCATCTGGACGGCGGCGAGCTGATGCGGTTTGACCGGGTAATCACCAATCCTCCCTTCAGCCAGAACTATTCAAAAGACGGCATGAAATTTACCGAAAGGTTCAGGTACGGTTTCTGCCCTGAGTCCGGCAAAAAGGGCGATCTCATGTTCCTGCAGCACATGCTGGCAGTCCTGAGGACCAACGGCATGATGGCAACGGTAATGCCCCATGGGGTACTGTTCCGAGGCGGCGCTGAAAAAGAGATTCGCAAGGGCATTATCGAAGATGACTTGCTGGAGGCGGTGATCGGATTTCCGCCCAATCTCTTTTACGGCACCGGCATCCCCGCATGTGTGCTGGTGTGTCGGGCAAAAGGCGCCAAGCCTGACAAGCGCAAAGATAAAATCCTTTTTATTAATGGAGATGCGGAATTTTATGCAGGCCGGGCACAGAACTATTTGAGGCCCGAACATATCGAAAAGATCGCATCCGCCTTTGACGCCTTTGAAGATATCCCAGGATATGCGGCCGTTGTTACGAGAGAAGAACTCAAGTCAAACGACTGGAACCTGAACATCCGGCGTTATGCCGATAATGCCCCTCCGCCCGAATCCCAGGATGTCCGCGCTCACCTGCTCGGCGGAATTCCCAAGGTTGAAGTCGAAGCAAAAAAGGATCTCCTCGATGCTCACGGCCTTAAGGTCTCTACCATATTCGTGGAACGTGACGCGGACTACTATGATTTTGATTCTACGCTGGCCGAACGGGGTGACATCAAGAAGAGGGTCGAGGCCGGAGATGGCATACGGAAGCAGGAGGCAGGAATAAAAACCACCTTTGATCAATGGTGGGAAAAGCACAAACAATCGTTAATCGACCTGCCCGATACCAAAAACCTTATGGAAGTTCGCACCGATCTTTTGGAAGCCTTTGTGTCGGATATCACGCCGGTGGGATTGCTTGACCGCTTTAAAGTCGCGGGCGTTATTGCCACATGGTGGAATGAAAATAAATTTGATTTCAAAACCCTAATTGCCCAAGGTTTTGGGGGACTGGTGGACGGCTGGGTGGATACCAGAGAAGCCGCAATGGAAGAGGCTAAGGGCAATCACTTTGACCTGGCCGATGATCCGCTGGTAACCAGACTGATCCCCGATTATCTGGAAGAACTGGAACAGGCCCGGCAGGATATTGTACGCTTGGAACAGGAAAAAGAACTCAATTCTTATGTGAAAATAACCAACCAGTTAAAAGAAGCCAGAAAGCAGTTCAAGGAACTTCAGAAAAAATTCATCAAACGCCTGCACGAAGCCCGCGACGCCCTTTCCGATGATGATTGCAGTGACCTGGTTCTCGATATCCTCAATGAAAAACTCGCCGGACATCTAAAAAGCTATGTGACCGCCCACAGGCAGGAAGTCATTGCCGTGGTGGAGAACTGGTGGGATAAGTATCGTGTGACGTTGAGGGATATTGAGGGGGAGCGGAAAACAGCGGCCATGAAGTTGGCGACATTTATAGGTGAAATTGGATATAATAATGCATGAATTCAAAAAGTCCACGCTCGAAGAAGTCCTTTCTGTACTAGAATCTGGTAGTCGACCTTCAGGTGGGGTCGATACAGAATCGGGTACAATCCCGAGCCTTGGCGGAGAGAACATAAGTCAAGATGGACGCATGTATTACGGCGTTATAAAAAAAGTTCATGACGGTTTTTATCGAAATATGCCGCGGGGTCATCTTTTTCCATATGATGTCTTAATCAACAAAGATGGTGCTCAAACAGGGAAAGTCGCAATATACAAAGGCGACTTTCCCTATGCGGCAATTAATGAACATCTCTTTTTAATGCGAGGGAAAGCTAATGTAATAGAACAAAGATTCCTTTTTTATTATCTTTTTTTCGAAGCTACTCAGCAACAGATAATCAAAATGATTACAGGTTCAGCACAACCCGGAATCAACTCAAGTTTCATTAAACATATAATGATCAATGTACCTCCAACTGAATTACAACGCCGCATCGCCGAAATCCTTAATACCATAGACGAGGCCATTCAAAAAACCGAAGCGCTTATTTCAAAACTCAAAGCCATGAAGCAGGGCCTGCTCCACGACCTGCTCACCTGCGGGCTGGATAAAAACGGCAAGCTCCGCGACCTCAAAGCCCATCCGGAGCAGTTTAAGAATTCGGCGTTGGGGAGGATACCGAAAGGGTGGCGAATTACTAATCTTGCCAAATTAGTAATTCGCGCTGAATACGGTATTTCAGTCTCTTTAGAAGACGACAATGGGATACCTGTCCTAAGGATGAATAATTTGTTTGCAGGCGAAGTTGACTTGTCGGAGCTGAAGTATTCAAAAAGCAGAGAAGCCAGCAATCTGCTTCTAAACCCAAGAGATGTTCTTTTCAATAGGACAAACAGTATGGACCATGTGGGAAGAACTGCTATTTGGAGAGGACAATGGAAAAAAGTATCTTTTGCCTCGTATCTCGTTCGTATAGTTCCAGATTATTCTAAATTGATTCCCGAATATCTGAATTTATGGCTTAATTCTCAATCAACACAGATCCTAATTCGAAAATATGCGACTCCAAGTGTACATCAAGTTAATATCAACCCCACGAATCTTCAAAAGGCAGATATTACTTTACCTCAAAGCGTTGAGGAACAGTACACTATGGTAGATGCTGCGGATTCCCACGACGCCCGCATCCACACCGAAGAACAATACCGCGACAAACTCAAACTCCAGAAAAAGGGCCTCATGCATGACCTTTTAACCGGCAAAGTCAGGGTTAGGGTATAGGTGAAAAGCCTTATGACAAGAATTTAGAATGAAATTTGCAAAAAAAGGGAGGCCTCTTAATTTTAAAGATTCAGACAAGGAATGCCACCGGTGAAAAACGTTAAAAAAAGAGGTGCAATTAGTCGCGGGAATGTTTATAATTCACTATGATTTATTATGTCAGGAGTATTCAACATGGAAAAAGTTTCAAAGGACTTGCCAGATTATGAAAGCCCACCTGTTATTGAGGTGGTCTGCGGAATTCTTTTTAAATCTATCGACACACTGCTTGCGCCGCACCTTGGCTTGCTGTGGGAGAAATACAAATCAGAATATCCTGCCTGTCGAGAGGTCGCCCCTTTAGCTCCCGTGATTGAGCGTTTTGATGAAACTCCTCAAGTTAACCTTCAACTTGCTGATGTGCCCCCGTTGCCACGAATATGGTTTATCCACAAGAATGATAACGGAATCATTCAGGTGCAGCGTGATCGATTCTTGCACAACTGGAAAAAAGTTCGACCAGATGACGAATATCCACGGTATCCGCAAGTGATCGAACTGTTTAAAAACCGTTTATCTCGGTTTGAATCATTCCTGAGTGAAAATGACCTTGGGGTTATTGAACCCCAGCAGTATGAAATGACCTACATAAACCATATCCCGCAAGGGGATGGTTGGACGACCCTGAATGAAATAGGCAAAGTGTTTCCCGATTTCTCGCTCCGAGCTACTGGACGCCGATTTTTGCCGGAGCCTGAAGGGATTAATTGGCGAACGAGTTTTGTTCTGCCTGATGATACAGGTAGATTGCACATGACAATCCGACACGGAAAACTTCCCGGTTCAGGCCATCCCGTCCTATTACTGGATATGACCGTCCGTGGCATTGGAAAAGATAAGTCATTTGAGGGAATGACGGCGTGGTTTGATATTGCCCGTGAATGGATCGTGCGTGGATTCGCTGACCTGACAGGGAAGGAGGTGCAAAAGGACATATGGAGGAGAAAGAAATAGTAAAGTCTATTGGCAGGACCTTACAGTATCCGTTTTTTCAAATATGCCAGAATGCTGCTAACACAACTGCTACAACAATGGAAACAGGTATAGTCGAAACAGAGGATATTGCAGAAGAAATGCCATTGCAAAAAAGGCAGCCTGTAGACGTCACTGTCTTTGTAGGTCAAGCATCCGTGAGTGACAAGCCTAATATGACCTATCTAAGTGAAGATAAAAAGGACTTCTGGCGCCCGGTCATTTCTCAGGGATTGATGTATGCTTCAGGGAGACAGCATTATATTTATGAAGTGCTTGAAGAATATCTCGGCTTCCCAGGCGAAGCTGTGGGGAGTGTGTCTCCATGGCCAGGGCTTTGGCGACAAAGCAATCCTCAGCCAACAGACTTAAGAGGTGTGTTTCCCACTAATTATCCACGAAAGGTTCTATTCACAAAGCCGCTGACTTTTAAAACCTCCGAGTTGCCGCGATGGAAACCTAAAAGTATAATTGGCTTGCGAACGTTTGAGGAAGAAGATGCCTGAGACATGGTACGAGATCATAAGCTCCGGAACACCTCTCACGCAAGGCGATCTGATCTTTGACTGTCCACTACTTGCCTGGCAGAATAATACTTTGAGACTGGAAGGTGCAGATGAATCAGAAGTTCTAATGGGTGCGACGAGCGTCATTAAAGCTGACGTTGTAGTCATGACTCAGGCCTGCGACCTCGAACATGAAAAAGTTGGAAACGTGATTCTCTGTCAACATGTTTCTCTTGATGACCATCGTGAAATTTGGGGAGACAACATGCGGAGAGCTGGTCAAAACCTTAGTAAAAAAGCTTGGAATAGTCATTGCGATGACATTTGTCATGGGTATATGTGGAACCTTACGATGCTAAATGATTGCCGGATTGACGGATCAAGCCTGGGTATCCGCATTGTCTTTTTTAATGAGGTTTACACTGTGCCACGTTCTTTCCTTGAATCTCTGTTAAGGCAGCGGCGAGATTCCAGATTTCGTCTCCTCCCACCTTATAGGGAGCACCTGTCACAATCGTTTGCTCGGTTTTTTATGCGCGTCGGCCTTCCTGTCCCTATCGAAAAAAAATGGCAAATTTAACACTTTGGTCAGGCGCCTGTTGCGAGTAAGCTTACCTTATCGTTTCGAAAACGACCGCACAAGTTACCGCACAAGTCTTGAATTTTTGCCAGGAGCCGCGCAAGTCCTCAGAAATTATGGAATTGATTGGTCTTAAACACTGGAAAACCTTCCAGACAAACTATCTAAACCCTCTTCTCCAACAAGGGTTACTTGCTATGACCATTCCTGAAAAACCAACGAGCAGTAAACAGCGGTATATAACGACCGAAGCAGGGAAAGAGGCCCTAAAAACATGAACAAATTTTTAAAGGCTTTTCTCTAATGGCACAGGAAAGAAGGAACCTTATGGCACAATCACCTGATGAAAAAACCTATGTGGAGATTCCCTTTATTGAGCAGTTAAAGGCGATGAGCTGGGGACATATCGAGGGTGATATTGATGTGCCGTATCTTACCGAACGGGAGAGCTTCCGCGATGTCTTGCTGGCTGATAGATTGCGTAAAGTGGTTAAGAGAATCAATATCGATGACAACGGGAATCCCTGGCTGGATGATGATCGTGTCAGTCAGGTGGTCAGCGCATTAGAGAGAATCAGCGCGCCAAAATTGATGGAGGCAAATAAGAAAGCCTTTGATCTCATCGTGCATGGCGTCGAGGTGGAAGGCGATCCTGCCCTGCATGGCGGCAAAGAAAAGACCGTTGCCATAATTGACTTTGATCATCCTGAGAAGAATGATTTTCTTGTAATCAATCAGTTCAGGGTGGATGTTCCGGGCGGGAAGACCTTCATTTCTCCGGACATTGTGCTCTTTGTCAACGGAATTCCCCTTGTAGTTGTCGAATGTAAAAGCCCCAAAATATCCAATCCCATGGAAGAAGGTATAAACCAGCTCCTGAGATATTCCAACCAGCGACCAGAGGTGGAAGAGGACGAGGGATGTGAACGGCTCTTTTATTACAATCAATTCCTGGTCAGCACCTTCCGGCAGGAAGCACGGGCTGCCACGGTAGGAGCCGGCTATGAACATTACATGGAATGGAAGGATACAAGCCCCGTTCCCATGAGTGAGTTTGCAAAGAGTCTTGGAAAAGAGAAGTTAAACAGCCAGGAAATTCTGATTGCAGGCATGCTGCGAAAGGAACATCTCCTTGATATTATAAGAAACTTTACCCTTTTCGATCAGATTCAGGGGCGGCAGGTAAAGCTTATGGGCAGGTATCAGCAGTTTCGGGCTGTGTACAAGGCCATTTACCGCCTCAGAACGGGCAAGACAAGAAAAGAGCATGGCGATGCTGATCAGCGCGGCGGCATTATATGGCATACACAAGGGTCCGGCAAAAGCCTTACCATGGTTTTCATGGTCCGCAAGATGCGGACCCTCACGGACTTAAAGAGCTTCAAAGTCGTAGTTGTGACCGACAGGATAAACCTTGAAGGGCAGTTGAAAGGCACCGCCGGGTTGACTGGTGAAACCGTTTATCGGGCTAACAATAAGAACGATCTTGCCAGGCTTATGCAGGAGGCCAGTTCCAATATTGTTTTTACAATGGTTCAGAAATACCTGGATCAGGAACTCGTTACGGAGGATTATGAAATTCCGGGGCGCCGGATGCTGAAAGCGGCGGCCCCTTCCGGCGAAAAGAAAATGGGTCACAAACTCCCCGCAAAACCGATCCTGTTCCCCATCTGGAATCATTCTGACAGGATATTGGTTCTGGTGGATGAAGCCCACCGGTCTCACACCAATATGATGCACGCAAATATCATGCGGTCTCTGCCAAATTGCGCCATGATCGGATTTACCGGAACACCCATTATCGTTGCGGGGCGCGCCAGAAGGACTCATGAGATTTTTGGCGATTATATTGACCAGTACACCATTGAGCAGTCACAAAAAGATGGTTCCACCGTCAAAATACTCTATGAGGGCCGCAAGGCGGAAGCCAGGGTCGAAGGCGGAAGGAGCCTGGATCAGTTCTTCGATGATATGTTCAGATCACGCAGCGAAGAAGAAAGAGAGGCCATACGGCGCAAGTATGGAACCGTGGCCAATATTTTAGAGGCAAAGGACCTCATAGCCGCAAAGGCAGAGGATATGCTGCTTCACTATGCCGCAAATATCCTGCCCAATGGATTTAAGGCCCAGGTTGTAGCGGTGAGCCGGCGGGCCGCCATACGGTATTATGAAGCCTTTGGAAAAGCAAAAACCAAACTCTTGAGACGCACTGAACTGCTTGATCCGAATCTCTTTGATCTGCCGGAAGACGAACAGGAAAATCTGAATGAAGAGACACGGTTTCTGATTATTGCCGCAAAAAATAGAGATATCATAAAGGAGCTTGAGTTTGCGGCCATTATTTCAGGAGATCACAATGACCCGCCTTCCTATAAGGAACATATAAGGAACATACGGATAAGGCGAAACAGGAAATCCTTATAGGGAAGGATGGAAGATTTAAAAAGCTGCTGGACAAGGATAAACTTGCCGTCATTATCGTGAAAAGCATGCTGTTAGTTGGATTTGATGCGCCGGTGGAACAGGTCATGTATCTTGACCGCTTTATGCAGGGGCATGAGCTGCTGCAGGCCATTGCCAGGGTCAACAGGCGTTACACGGGAAAAACCCGCGGGCTGGTTGTGGACTATTTTGGCGTTGGTGATCGTCTGACTGAGGCGCTTGCCATGTATTCACAGGATGATATCAAGGGCGCTCTGATCAATATCAAGGATGAACTGCCCAAATTGGACGACCGGCATAGACGGGTTATGAACCTGTTTAGCGAAAGGGAGATTGCCGATATCTCGGATGTCGATGCATGTGTTGATGTGTTAAGAGACGTCGAGCTGAGGGCGGAATTCATCAACAAGTTTGCGGAATTTGCCGAGAGCATGGATATCATATTGCCGCGCCCTGAGGCTCTGCCGTATATCTATGATTTAAAGCTCTTTGGATTTATCAACAAAGCCACGGCGAACCGGTATCGGGACTCACAGCTCAATATCACAGGGGTGGGCAGCAAAGTAAAGCAGTTGATTGATGAGCACATTATTGCACAGGGAGTTGATCCAAAGGTCCCTCCCATATCTATTCTGGATAAAAACTTTGAGAAGGAAGTGGGCGCGATCAAATCTAAGAAGACACAGGCCCTGGAAATGGAGCATGCCGCCAGGTTTCATATTGAAAAACATTACAACGAAGACCCCGCTTTTTACAAAAAGCTCAGTGAAAGGTTGAAAGATATTCTCGATGCCTTTCGTGATAACTGGGAAGCCCTGGCAAAAGAACTTGAGAAATTCACTCAGGAGACAAAAAAGGGCCGGAAAGAAGATCAGACAGGTCTGGATCCAAAGATACAGGCGCCGTTTCTGGGAATCCTGATTGATGAATTCGGGAGAAAACCGGAAGAACGGAAAATGAAAGATTTCTGTGAAGCCGTTGTTGATATTGTGGACCATATCCGGCAGGAGATCAAGGTGGTCGACTTCTGGCGAAACAGGCATGCGCAAAACATATTGAGAACATGGATTATCAACGAAGTAGATGACCGCAATCTTGTTCCTTTCGATAAACAGGGGAAGCTTGCGGATCGTTTTGTGGAACTGGCTAAAGCCCTGCATTTGAGGCTGATCAGATCATGATGACAACGGGGGAAATGGACGGTCTTGAATATAGGCTGAAGAGATCTGACCGGAAATCTATGGGGATTTCCATCGAGAGAAATGGGGCCGTTATGGTGAAAATCCCCCACCAGGCGGGACTGAATGACATTGAGAAGTTTATTTCTGAAAAGAAGGTATGGATTTATCAAAAACTGGCTAAAAAGAAAGCCCTGAACAGGGAAAGACCAAAAAGAGAATTCGTTAATGGTCAGGGATTCTTATATCTCGGCAAAAGCTACCGCCTGAGATTTATAGATGATGCCGGAACTGGATCGGGAAAGCCGCCGAAAGCAGCGCCGCTACGTTTATGGCATGGCTATTTTGAGCTTGCGGAAAGCGAAAAGGCCAATGCGCGTGAGCGCTTCATAGCCTGGTACAAAAAGCAGATCAAAAGGCGGCTTAAAGAACGCATACCGCGTTATGATAAACGGATCGGGGTTACGGTAAAAGACATCAGGATATTGGACCTCGGCCATCGCTGGGCATCGTGTGGCCGAAACGGAGTTATCAATTTCAACTGGCGTTCGGTCATGGCTCCCATCTGGGTCTTTGATTATATTCTGGTTCATGAAATGGTTCACCTTATTGAGCGGGCTCATTCGGACAGATTTAGGAACCTGGTATCCCGCATTATGCCGGATTACGAAGAGCATGAGCTCTGGCTTAGTGAAAACGGGGCAGAGTTAGATTTATAGAGGTAACGAGCGTCACATCCTCAGTTAAAAGGGTAAAAAAAGAGGGAAGGGGAGGGGGGATAGGAGAGGTTGAGAGGATGCTCAAAGCGCTTATTAAAGCGTTAGAAAGAAAGCACTCGACACCTTGAATCCTTGAATCCTCGAACCCTTTGCATCAACTAATAATCGGGAGAAGAACCTTATATAATAACCGGTGAAAGGTGAAATCATGGAATCATATGAACAATACGAAAAAGAGTGCAAGAAAACAAGGAAAGAAAACGAATCCTTGCTGTCTGCTTTTGAAACATGGCTTTCAAGTAAAAAGCTTACCGGGAAAACTGTTGATCGCCACCTGTCTAATGTAGATTTTTATATCAATGATTTTTTGTTGTATGAAGATTCCATTAAAGCAGCCGACGGAATGGATGAAATCGGAATGTTCCTCGGGTATTGGTTCATAAGGAAAGCGATGTGGTCGAATAAAGCCGCAATCAAAGAAAATGCCGCCAGTCTGAAAAAATTCTACCAGTATTTGTATGAGGATGGAAAGATAACCAAAGATTCGCTGCAAGATATGAAAGAAAGAATAAAAGAAGATATGTCTGAATGGCTTGCAACCATGGAGCGATATGACGATCCGAACGTTGAAAGCATGGAAGAAGTATGGGATATTTGACATAACCCCGCCCAAAACCGAGGGGATCACGGGACAGCAGATATATTATTGCCTTTTTTCTTTGGAGAATAGGTATACTGTTTTTGGAATTCGATACACAGGAAAGCATACAAATAATGAGCAAAAAAAAGAAGGATCCGGTTATTGAGGATTACGAAAAATTAAGGGATGAAATTGTCATCGACAAGGTGAATGAAATCTTTCGCACTCAGCCGGATAATTATATCGCGGCATTGGAGGAAATAGGCTTCGAATATCATGAGGAAGATGACTATGAAGAAATAGAAGAAAGAAATGCCAGGCCTGAAAATCAGAACCAAAAAGATTTAGTCGCGTTTTTTGAGGGTAAAGATGAATTATCCGACGAAATACTGCATCTTTATTTTGAAGAGTACGACTCGGAATCCCCCAATCTCCCCCTGATCAGACCTTTCTTTAAAAAAGCAAATCAAAATTTAAAATCTCTTATAGTGTATGGTCTTGACCGTTATCCGGGAAGGATTGATCTATTGTCAGACTTAGCCTTTTTCCATGAGTTTGAAAATATTCTCAGACTCCTCATTACCTATTACACTCGTGCCTGTGTAACTCAGTGTAATCTGGAAACATTTACCATGCTGGCCAAGGATTTTTATTATTCCACAATTCCGGATGGGTACGAAGCCTTATACGCCCTGAGAGAATTATTCGACCCTGATATAGAAAAAAGAAAAATCATCGATTTTTTGATTGCCGAAATGGAGGAAGGTGAGGAAGCTGATTCACCTGTAAAGATATAAGGAATGTATCGTATCAGCTCAATAAATTGGGGATTACATTTTTAAAGTGTTGGTCTCGATCCACGGTAAGCGTTTACTGAATATTGAAATTAGAAAATAGAAATTGGAAACTCGGCCTTCATGCTTTTGTAGGACTCGACTGAGCTCACGC
>JAUWNZ010000075.1 GCA_030612385.1 Pseudomonadota bacterium
ATCGGTGATCCCACTATCGCAGATGCTATCTGTGATCGTATTATTCATAATGCACATAGAATAGAACTGGAAGGAGATTCTGTAAGAAAAATCTACACAAATCATTGACGCAAACCTGCCACTTTGGTATTGCTGTCAACAAGGGAATTGGATGAAGGTATAAGTGGTAAAGTTATTTCAGGAACAGGTGGCAGTTTTCGCAGGAATATGCACCAAATAAGCCGGGCTTCCTGAACAATGGATTGAATCTGACCTGCCTGTGTCGGCCAGAGATATTTTTTTCTTCCATACATTGGCAGGTCAGTTCAATCCTTATAGGTTATGCGATTTTTCTTTTTATTTCTGGATGATGAACAACCCCAAGCAACCCATTTATAGAAACATCTTCGTCTATTAAAGGCCAGTGTATACCATACCCTGATGGTGAAATTTCATAGGTGTTTTTTTGTTCATCTGTAGCTTGCTCGATAGCAAGTGATACTTCCCTTAATGGAAACTTTTTCTTTTCTCCATTAATGGTTAAAAGCAGGAAGTTTCCTTCAAATTTGAGACCGCTGATATTATAATATTTATTCACTGGCAACACCTCTTTTGAAACTCATTCCATTGTAGTTCAATATATTCAAAGTGTTCATAGATTATTTTCCTGATCTGTCTTTTGTCTCGTGGGGACATGTTGTAAGAAAACGCCTCGTTAATATCGAAGTTGTCACAATCAAGCCAGAATTTACATTCCATGTCTCCTTTACGACAATGGACATGAATAGGCTCGTTACCTTCATTTGCGTAAAAAAACAATCTCCATCCTAATATTACGAGTATTGTTGGCATCTTATCCTTTCACATAACGACCGAACTCACCTGCCGCCAACACTGCGGAGCGCTGACCTTGAATAACCACCTGCTTTGATGCGGGGCAGAGCATTGCAGAAAACGCTACGCTGTTGGCGGTCAGGTGGAGTGATTTGTTAGCCCTTTTTTCTCCCCAACCACTTGCTTTAACAAATATTTTGCAAACTTATATCACCGCCTTGAATTCGATTTTTTCACTACCAAAAGTTGATTCTATTACCTTGTGTAAACCATGCCCTGGGTTTGGCTCCCTAATGATGTTTACCAATTGATATTTAGATAAAATTTTCAAATCGTTGTTCAGACTTACGGGAGTACGTTGCATTGCCGCAATAAGTTCTGAATAAGCGACTTTCTTCTTTTTTCTTAAATATTGAATTAGTTTTGTCCTCTCAGGTTTCAAAATGGCCATTAAGTCTGAGGGTGCAACCCAGATAATATTTTTAGGTGTTAATTTTCTTCCTTCGTCAATTTCTTTTGCTGTTTTCTTCACAGATGCAAAAAAATCTGAAATTGTCCCTGATTTTAGCTCAACAGTCATTTTATGAACTCCTTAATTTCATTTTCGAAACGATCTACCATATCTTGATAACTGATAAAGTCTTCCACCTCTGATATCTCACCAAAATAATGTTTGTGGTGAAAATTATGAGTATTGTCGTAACCTATGACCCTCCCGTTATCACCTGAATAGATTAAGTGGTTAATATATGCCATACTGTATTTAACAACATCGCCATTCTCATTTTCCCATGCATCTATTTTAACAACTCCGCCTCCACGTTTAGGGTGTATAGGAAACTGCTCCGCAACCACTTTCTTAAATTTTATTTTACCCACTCCTTTGTGCTTCACTTAATAAATATATCAGATTATAAAACGATTGTAAAGCTGAGTTTAGTTAATGCTTGAAAGCTTGTTGATGGTGGGGGCTAACGGCCGAACTCACCTGCCGCCAACACTGCGGAGCACTGACCTTGAATAACCACCTGCTTTGATGCGGGGCAGAGCCTTCCAGGAATCGCGGTGCTGTTGGCGGTCTGGTGAAGTGATTTGATAGCAATTTCCCTTATAATTTTTCCCATGCCGTACATTCACTTGGATTACCATGAATATTTTCTGACCAGGACATATTGGCAATTCGTGAAATTGAACCTGATTCAAGTTTGGCTATTTCTTTACCAATTTGTCCATGGACAGCAAGGGTTCTATCGGAACTCGCATTTATGCCACTCGCAAAGGTGAGGTAGACGTCGGAATGGTATTTTATCAATTGAGAAATAACATAGTGACTATCAAATACTTTCCCTTTGGGGATTCCATTCAGAATTTCTGATATTGTATTTTGCATTTTCATTATCTCCTTCTTTATTGATTGCTAAAACGTTTGAGGTAACTTGCGCCACCAATGAACTGCCCGCTGCAGCGCCGCAGCCCTTCTCGGCGTCAAGTTAACCGACTGGTTCGGCCGCTTTTTGTTGATAGCGACTAATAGCCCTCTGTAATTGTTATTGTTATTCTGCCATCCTTTGGATTTGGCCAATCAAGCGCCTTACGGAGCTCGTAACTTACGAGGGACTTTGCCCATTCGTGGCCATCCAAGACGTCCAGCAGGTAAAGAAAATCAGACACTAAAACGAGGTCATCGTGAATGGGTCCAGCATTTTCAGGAATTTTACCTGTGTGTGCGACTTTGTTGCGAAGCTCGATTAGTTTCTGCGTCTTTGTAATGAAGGGCTTTACCTTATCCCAAAAACCTAATTCTTTGCCCCGCTTACGATGGATTAAAGGGATATAGTCTCGGAGAACCTTGAATATTGGCGGCGAAGGTATTTCCTGCATTAGCCAGGCTGTGTCGGGTGCGATGCAGCTGACATGCATCTTAACGGCAGTTTCAAGGGCTGCTGTCATTATCAATATTGAACTTCGAGGAGACTCAGAGGCGAGAGCAGCCGCTTCTCTTACTAAAGTGTGCCCAAGAGGCTCTGTAAAATCTTTTGCCGACCAAAGTTCCTGCAGGTCAGTTGAGTGCCCTTCACCCCAATGGATACCAAACATTCCCTGAACTGTAATTTGTTGGGAGGGGCCACCATCGAGAGGAACGATCGGGTATTCACCCTCACCAACCCTCCAGTAAAGGGTTCGGTGTCTTACGACCTCACCCGGAGCATCAATACACTGCCGCCATCGTAGCAGCTTTAAAAAACGATCAGTTTGGGATGCAAGATCGGACTCCACAGTCTCTATCAATTTAGTAATGTCTGATGGACACATGTGTCGACGAGGACTGAAGCCTTTCTTGCAAGAACCATCCTCGGCGATGAGTATTTCGTCCTTCGGTTTAAATGGCAAAGAAATTCCATCGGCAACACGAAGCATTACCCTACGGTTGCTATAGGAATCGACAAATAGCATCTGATTCTTGGTTGCCGGAGATGATTTATAAGCTTTGCAAATAATTCCGTTGCGATGTCCGCATGCATCAACCTTTGGGTCAGTAGGCCGAAGAACAAAACGCAGACCACCATCCCCGGCCGGAATGAATTCTATTCCTTCAGGGCGATGAGGCTGAAAGTGCATGCCTTCAACATCTGCAACCAAAACGAAATCAATATATGCATCTTTTTCCATTATTTTCATTCTGAGAAGAGATTCGTCCTTTTGGCCGAACGACTGAACTCACCTGCCGCCAACACAGCGGAGCACTGAACCTCAAAAAACCACCTGCTTTGATGCGGGGTAGAGCCTTCCAGAAATCGCGCGCTGTTGGCGGTCAGGTGAAGTGATTTGTTCAAGTAAGCCGCTACGCGGCAGTTAACTAATTCCGCCTTAAATTCTATCATCTCATCCTTGTCACACCGATTGGGTTGCAGAACTCCCGATTTTCAATCATAAATCTCTATAGACAATTTTATCAACCTCTAACCAAAGAAAGGAGATTTATGATGAAAGACTATTACCAACAATCCATGAGAGCCCTGCAACTTGCAGGGATGAGCCAACCCACCCAGAAAGGTTATACCCGATCGGTGCGCATGCTGGTCGATTATTGCGGTAAAACGCCTGATCTGATCAGCGAACAGGAATTACAGGATTATTTCCTGCATCGTAAAAATGTCGATAAATGGTCAGCCGCTACCATGCGCATCTGCTATAGCGGCATCAAGTTCTTTTTTATCAATGTCCTGCGGCGTGAGTGGCACACACTTAAACTGATTCATGCCAAACGTGAACAACGGCTGCCGACGGTATTGAGTATTAACGAAGTCTGGACAATCATCAATACTGTCAGTACGATTCAGAATAAAGCTTACCTTACCACCGTTTATACCTGTGGTCTCAGATTGCATGAAGCTTTGTTTCTTCAGGCAGCCGACATCGACGCTCAGCGGATGCGTATTCATGTCCATCGTGGCAAAGGCGCTAAAGACCGTTATGTGCCACTTCCGGAATCGACTCTTTGTGTTTTGCGTGACTATTGGAAGCATCATCGCAATCCGTCGTGGATTTTCCCTCGTTTGGGCCGGAGCAGTAAAGAAGGACCCTCCGCGACCAGACCCATGGCAAAAGCCTCAGTACAAGGGGCCTTGCGCCGTGTATTAAAACAGCTTGATATCAAAAAGCGCGTCTCCATTCATACCCTGCGGCACAGCTATGCAACCCATTTGTTAGAGGCCGGGGTCAATATCCGTCGTATCCAGCAATACAGCCCTGAATATATAAGCCGTTTCGGTGATGATATGCCCCTTGATCACCGTAAAGTTATCGATGCTATTATCAATTGCCGTACGGACTATTTTGGATCCGCCATATACAAATGTGAAAAATGCGATCAAACCCACGTTGTTTATCGTTCATGCGGGAACAGACATTGCCCCGACTGTCAGAATCATAAGACCCGTCAGTGGCTGATCAGACGGATGGAACGGCAGGTTCCAGGGCATCACTTTATGATTACCTTTACTGTTCCTGAAAAGCTCCGAAGGTTTATCCGCGGCAACCAAAGGGTTTGCTATTCGGCCATGTTCAAGACGTCTTCAGAAACCATAAAGAAGCTGGCCGCCGATAAAAAATACATCGGTGGTGATCTGCCTGGCTTCTTAGGAGTTCTGCACACCTGGGGACGACAAATACCTTACCATCCTCATATCCACTATGTCGTCCCCGGCGGAGCGTTTTCAAAAACTGATTGCCGCTGGCATTGTTCGCGTATAGATTTTTTCCTGCCGGTTAAGGCTATGTCGAAGATATTTAGAGCCAAATTCCGTGACGAAATGAAAAAGAAAAACCTTTATTCACAAATCCCTTCCGAAGTTTGGGATCAAGCATGGGTGGTCAACTGTCATGCAGTTGGTTCCGGCGCCCACAGTATAAAATATCTGGCGCCTTATATCTTCAAAGTGGCCATTTCAAACAGCCGCATTATCAAAGTTGAAAACCGAAAGGTTTTTTCAAGTATAAAAAACCAAAAAGTAATCGATGGCGTACAATGAACCTTGATGTCATGGAGTTCCTGAGACGATTTCTTCAACACGTTCTGCCAACCGGTTTTATGAAGGTGCGCTACTACGGGTTTTTAAACCCATGTTCGTCTGTGCCCCTGGATAAAATCCGTACACTCATAGAGATGGCCTGCGGATCTGAAATCGTTTGCCGGGAACCGAAGCTCGAGCCTGTGTCACCGGCAACATGCCCACATTGCGGTGGCAAGCTGAAATATATGTATTCGGTTCTGCCGTTTATGATGACTCCTAAAGGCTTCGGATAAAAGTGAAATAATCCTGTTTCTTTTCATAAGCTGAAGTCTCATAGACAAACGGCACGGGATACCTGCGCCCTGCTGTTGCAAACGCGATGTTTTCAGGAGTTCTGCTTGTCAAAGAGCGACAGAATTATCGTTCATTCAGGCAGGTAAAAGGTTCGACTTTACCGATCCTCCCCAATCCTTGCCGGAAATATCTTGCTCCGGTGAGACCCTCCTCAATACTTCTCGAAGCAATACCCTATATAAATAGTACCATCAACCCGGGCTTCTTGAACAATAGATTGAAAACGACCTTTCAGGTCGTGTCAATCCCTATAGGTTATGTATTCTTTCTTTCAATCCAGTAATCTGGTTTTCTGTGCTGGTGCGCAACGGCAATGATAAAAATGTGATCTTCCTCAATAGAGTAAAGCAGTTTGTACGGGAACTTGTGCAGAAGACATTTCCGGATATCGCCACGTTCCACAGACCATGCCTCTGGATATTCTGAAATCCTTTTTGCGGCCTTTCTGACCTCTCCCCGGAACCGCTTTCCAAGCCCTCGAAATTCAATATCATAGTAGTGAGTTGCATCATCAAGTTCTTGTCTTGCGAGTTTTGAAAATATAACTCTCATTATTCTTCCTTGAATATTTCCTCCATGGGGATTCCTTTAAGGTTACCTGCGCGATAAGCATTGAGCCGCTTTTCTGCCTCGTTTGCCCATATTACATCCAGTGAGCTGTCAGGCTCATCCAGGCTCTTCATTAACCCTTCAACCACCATGAATCTTTCATCCGGTTTAAGTTTCAATGCTTGTTCAAGTACATCTTTACTATTCATCAGACTCACCTCTCAAATTTGTTCAAAACATAGTAGAGTAGAACCTCGGTGCAATTGATTTTAAACAACAATCAACTTTCCCTTAGTCCCCTCGTCAAACCGTAAGTCGGGTTTTCCCCGTTACGGCTTTCCGACGACCTTCCCCATAAGCTTATCAGTAACCGTTGTCGTT
>JAUWNZ010000117.1 GCA_030612385.1 Pseudomonadota bacterium
ACAGGGGAACCGGTTTTGGGGAACTTAAGGATGGCATTAAAGAAGTCTTTCAAAAATTCAAACTCTCGATGCAAAGCCTTCGCAATCTGGCCACGATAGATCTAAAAAAAGAGGAGGAAGGAATGATAGAATTGGGGGAAATATTGAATCTCCCAATACATTATTTTTCCTCAAAGGAATTGGATTGCGTGAAAGGCATTGAGAATCCATCGCAGATGGTAAAAAAACATACGGGCACGGAGGGTGTATGCGAGGCGGCAGCTCTTTTATCGGCGGGGGCGGAGCGGTTACTGGTCCCCAAACAGATATTAAAAAACATGACACTGGCTGTGGCCCGGGCGAGCTTTGTATCGTAGGAATCGGGCCTGGCGCCCTGGAACATATGTCTCCGAAGGGCAGAAGTGCTCTTGAGAAGTCCCATGTGGTAGTGGGATATAAGACATATATCGAACTAATCAGAGAGCTTCTAATAGATAAAAAGATCATCTCTACCGGTATGAAAGATGAGATAAAGAGAGCAGGTCAGGCTCTGAACGAGGCCACGGCGGGACAGAAGGTGGCTCTCGTCTCAGGTGGTGATTCAGGGATATACGGCATGGCCGGTCTGGTTCTGGAGATGGCCATTCGACGAAACATCGGTATCGGTCATGATGTTCTCTTAGAGATTATTCCCGGGATTCCAGCCTTTACGGCCGCAGCATCGCTTTTGGGGGCTCCTTTGATGCATGACTTTGCCTCGGTAAGCCTGAGCGATCTTCTTACCCCCTGGGAGGTGATCCAAAATCGCATAGAGATGGCGGCACAGGGCGATTTCGTCATCATTCTTTATAATCCCAAAAGCAAAAAAAGAGACTGGCAGCTCTCAACAGTCAAGGATATTATCTTAAAATACAGAAGACCGGAAACTCCAGTGGGCATTGTTTCTTCCGCCACGCGAGAAGGCCAAAGGATAAATGTCTCCACCCTCTCACACATGGGCAGGTATGAAGTAGATATGCAGACCATAATCATTGTGGGAAACAGCTCAACCTTTCGAGCCGGTGACTTTATGATAACGCCGCGGGGTTATTTAGATAAGTATCTTTAGGGGTCAAGACCCCTATTTTCCTATTTTTACAAGAGGTTTTTATGAAGTGTAGATCTTTGATGGTTCAGGGAACGGCATCACATGTGGGGAAGAGTATTTTGGTTGCCGCTTTCTGCCGGATACTCAGACAGGATGGCTATAACGTCGCGCCTTTCAAGGCACAGAACATGGCGCTCAACTCTTTCATCACAAGGGACGGCGGAGAGATGGGGAGGGCTCAGGTCGTGCAGGCGGAGGCGGCGGGCCTGGAGCCCAATTGGGATATGAATCCTGTGCTGATAAAACCGAATACCGATGTGGGAGCCCAGGTTATAATTCATGGCAGGGTTTACCGGAACATGTCTGCAACCCTGTACCATGAGTTCAAAAAGGAGGTTGTCGCGTTTGTCAGGCAGAGTTTTCAAAGGCTCTCCGAAAAATATGACTTTATAGTGATAGAGGGGGCGGGATCCCCCGCGGAGATAAACCTGCGGGAGAATGACATCGTCAATATGGGTATGGCTGAAATTGCGGACTGCCCTGTTGTGCTGGCAGGAGACATAGACAAGGGCGGGGTGTTTGCCTCGCTTGTCGGCACTATCGAGCTGCTTGCAAAAGATGAAAGGCAGAGAATCAAAGGTTTCATTATCAACAAGTTTCGCGGTGATATCTCACTATTAAAACCGGGGCTCGATTTTCTTGAGAAAAAGACGGGAATCCCCGTACTGGGAACCATACCTTATTTTAAGGATATTTATATCCCGGAGGAAGACAGCGTATCTCTGGAAAGAAACATGTCTTCGGGGGGAAATGGAAAGGTTGATATTGCCGTTATTTATCTTCCTCATATCTCCAATTTTACGGATTTTGATCCCTTTGAAAGAGAATCCGACCTTAAACTCAGGTATGTGAATTATGGTGAAAGAATAGGAAATGCGGATGTTATTATCATACCAGGGAGCAAAAACACCATCGATGACCTGAATTACCTGCATAATAGTGGTTATGCCAGGGAAATATTAGAACATCACAGGAACGGCGGACTGGTTGTTGGAATCTGCGGAGGTTATCAGATGCTTGGGGAACATATCGCAGATCCTTACCATATTGAAACCTCTATCGAGAGGATAAACGGAATCGGCCTTTTACCCGTAAGAACGTTTATAGAAAAAGAAAAAGTGACGTGTCAGGTCAGCGCGAAGGTCCATCCATCGAACCGGATTTTCAAAAACAGAGATGAACTGAAGGGTTACGAAATACATATGGGGAGAACGGAATTACAGGATGAAAATCACATGTTTGAAATTACTCAAAAAGAAGAAAAACAAACTTCCACTCCCGATGGATTCATATCCGCGGATGGAAGGGTCTGGGGAACATATATACATGGTATTTTCGACAATGACGGTTTCCGTCGGGATTTCATCAGCCAAGTAAAGCTGATAAAAGGCATATCCGTATCTTCGGAGACAGATCCCTCTTTCAGCTTTCAGGAATTTAAAGAGACACAATATGACAGGCTCGCAGAGCTTGTCAGAGGGAATCTCGATATGGAAGCTTTTTACAGAATCGCGGGACTGTGATGAAAGGACCCGTTGCGGGCACCTGTCTGTCGTGCCGGCACAGGCAGGCGCACAGACAGACAACCCTGCATGCCTGGGTTTGTCCCTGTCTATTGTGCTAATTAGTGCCTGAACGAAAACCTTGTTCAGGCACAGTTTTGAGTTTTGGGTTTCGAGTTTTGAGTTAAAAAAAGAAAGCAATCTCAGCGAGTTTGAATTTTCCAGACAAAAGTGAAAAACCATATTTCAGGGTTTTCGTTTAGGCACTAATTACGGTAAAAAAAGTATTGGGTGGACAGATCGTCTAACTGTTATGCCGGCATATCTTTCCGGCCGGATCACGGCCTTTTTCTCAGGTACTGCATTCCTCTCCATATTCGTGTCTTCCCGATTATTTATGGGACAAAAAATACAGAAAAGGAAGTATTTGCCAATGCCGAGACGGAAAAACAAGGGATTAATTATCGTTTATACAGGCAGCGGAAAGGGAAAGACCACCGCCGCGATGGGGCTTGCCTTAAGGGCTGTGGGCCACGATCTCAAGGTACTTATGCCCCAGTTTATAAAGAGCGCCGACAGGTATTATGGAGAGCTTGAAGCCGCTGTCAGGCTCTCTCCGTATTTTGAGATCATCCCCATGGGAAAGGGTTTCGTCAAATTCGGGGGAAGAGAACCGGCTCCTGAGGATATACAGACAGCCTTAGAGACATGGAATTTTTCAAAAGAAAAGATAAAATCGGATGAGTTCGATATGATTATCTTAGATGAGATCAATTATGCCATCGATTATGGCTTCCTGTCTGTAGATGATGTGGTAGGAACTCTCAAGACAAGACCTGACGGGCTCCATGTGGTATTGACCGGAAGGAATGCCCATCCCGATATCGTTGAGATAGCTGATCTGGTAACAGAGATGAGAGAGATAAAACACCCCTTCAAGGATGGAATCGAGGCGCAGAGGGGAATTGAGTTTTGAGGCCGGGATGTCGTTGGAGTCGATAGCGATCGACGTCCTTGCGCTGTTGGATAAAAGCGGTCAGGCTTAGTAAGTCTTACCCTGACAGGATAATATTGACGGGTTGTGTGCTCTTTTAATCAACAGATTACACGGATTACACGGATTACTCTAATCACTTGAAGGGCGATGCGAAATTTGCAGGATTTAATCCCTCGCGGCTTGCGGCAGGGTGGTTCATTGTGATTCGTTTGTTAGGTCATAGATATCAACCCCCGACGGTGGTGTGAATTCAAAGAAGGTATCGGGTAGCTTATTATTTATTTTCATGTCCTTAAATGTGATTCTGGTAATGTTTCCATAGAAGTCTGTAAGGGTAAACCCTGTCACCTGAAAATTATCTTTGCTGACAACAAGCAATATCTTTTCAATACCGGCAGTAGAGCCCCTGGGAACTAAGTCAAGAAGATAATTTCCGTCTCCATCAACAAAATCCGGCTGTGAAAAGTTTATCTTGAAATCATCCTTGAGTTTTCCTATGCCGGAGATAAATTTGACTGTAAGTCCTGAATCAAGCAAATCTTTCGCATCCTGGATATAAACAAGATTATCCTCTGGAATATATAACCATGCCTTTTTAGGATTTACAATTAGCTCTTTTAATTCCGGTTTACTGTAAATCCAGCGCATTTTTTTTGGCTTCTTGAAATAGACAACCCCTTCTTCCGTCTCTTTGCTCACGGACTTAATGGTTACTTCCTGAACGAACTTTGCTTCGACGTTTACCGCCCTTTCATAACTCTCCTGTATTTTTTCCACTAACTCGTCCAAAACAACAGTCTCCGCAAAGGACACCGAAACGGAAAAAAACATCAGCCATACAATTGTCAGTAATTTCAGGCAAAAATTCATACTCATGCACGTATCAGCTCAATAGATAGGGGAAACAGATAGTTGATTATTCAGACTCAGTGGTCATAGATAGTGCCTGAACGAAAACCCCGTTCAGGCACGGTTTTGAGTTTTGGGTTTCGGGTTTTCGTTCAGGCACTAAATAAAAACTTGACACATAGATTAGCACGATGTGAATATTTTCAAAAGTATTTTATGGAGGAGGTAACTATTCAGGTTGTCAGGTTCACTGTTCAACGGTGGATTCGGCAAAAGCATTGACATATGCAAAAAGATGTATATAAATTAGAAGAGCGCTTTTGGGATAGGCTTAATCCTTAAAAAGGAGACGTCATGTACTTTGATTCGTCGCAGATATCCTTGGTGAAGGTGATATTTGCTCATGCCGAAAAGATGGCAGCGACCTATTTTCATCTTGGCCACGAAAAAATAAAGGGATATAAAT
>JAUWNZ010000239.1 GCA_030612385.1 Pseudomonadota bacterium
ATTGTCCTCCAATAACTAAAAGGTAGAAGGCTGAAGTCTCAAAGGGAAAAAGATGAACATCGAACATTGAACATTGAACATCGAACGTCGAATAATGATGTCGCTCCGCTCCTTAAATTATTCTAAAATCCAGACATCGTTAAATCGTCGAGTTGGCGCGAGTTGGGGAAAATTACAAACAATTCAACATCAAAGATTAGAACTCAAAGGTTTTAGATTATGGTTGTAGGGGCAGACCTGCGTGTCTGCCCTGACCTGGGCGAACACATAGGTTCGCCCCTACAGCCTGAGTAGTTACGCACGGACAAACAAGTTTGTCCATGCCACCCACCATTTGATTTTCAGCTTTCAGCTTCTAAGCTTTAATTTCTTTTCTTCCTGCGCCTTTGCGCCTTTGCGTGAGCCCTTTTTTCATTCGATGTTGGACGTTGGATGTTCGATGTTCACCTTTGTTCCCTGAACCCCAAACCCTGACCCCTTTACTACAATCAAAAACGCCTCCACCACATCAGGATCAAACTGTGTGCCGGAGCCTCTTTCAATTTCAGTCAGGGCTTTTTCGAGAGGCATTGCCGAACGGTAGGCACGAGTGCTTGTCATGGCGTCGAAGGAATCGGCTACGGCTAAAATCCGGGCGCCCGGATTGATCTCATCGCCTTTCAGGCCCTGGGGATAACCCTTTCCGTCAAAACGCTCGTGATGCTGATGAACGATGGGCAAAATCCTTCTGAGAAAAGCGCCGGGTCTCAGTATTTTTACGCCGTAGTCGCAATGAGTCTCGATACTCTTCTTCTCATCGGCAGTCAGAGTACCTGGTTTCACGAGAATTTCTCTGTCTATTGCAATCTTCCCGATATCGTGGAGCAATCCTGCCGTCCGGATATCTTCCGTTTCTTCCGCAGGCAATCCCATTTTTAGCGCAACGGCAAAAGCATACTTTGACACCATCTCGGAATGACCACGAGTATAACAATCTTTTGCCTCGATTACAGAGATCAGAATCGCGAGAGTATCAAGATAGTTTTGCTCAATATTTTCCCTCAATTCCACATTTTCTCTGTCTGTCCTGTGATTTTTCCAGGCTTTTACTGTTACTACGGGCAGCGTTGTGAGATAATCGCCCGTTTTGACAATATAATCATACGCCCCCATTTTTATCGCCTCGGTGGCGACCGCTTCGTCTCCGTGACCTGTCACCATGATCGCGGGTATATCGTGACCATCCTTGTTGATTTTCCTCAGTGTTTCCAGGCCGTCGATCCCCGGGAGACTATAATCCAGCACGATCAAATCGAACTTGCCGTCGCCGTTGCCGTCAAGTCTCTTCAGACAGTCATATCCCGACTCCACCCACACAACCTCCCCCACATCCTTCTCCTGTAATAATGCCATTTCGGCCAGTTCGGCGTGATCGGGATTGTCCTCAACTAACAGGATTCTTATAGGTTTCATAAAACGCCCTCCCCGGGACAGTTTCGAGTTTCGGGTTTCGAGTTTCGAGGAGAATCTTCAAACCTTCAAAACGCTCGCAGAGATAGCATACAATCCTTTTAAACGCAATAGTAATGATGGGTTGAAGGCTCAAAGGGAAAAAGACGAACGTCCAACATCGAACATATTAAAAGACTAACGTCCAACATCGAACATTGAACATCGAACGTCGAATAATGATGTCGCTCCGCTCCTCAAATTATTTTAAAATCCAGACATCGTTAAATCGTCGAGTGGTCAAGTGGTCGAGTTGGGAAAAATTACAAACAATTCAGCATCAAAGGTCAGAACTCAAAGGTTTTAGGTTATGGTTGTAGGGGCAGACCTGCGTGTTTGCCCTGACCTGCGTGTCTGCCCTGACCTGGGCGAACACATAGGTTCGCCCCTACGCTTTAATTTCTTTTCTTCCTTTTCTGTAAGCCTTCAGCCTTCAGCCTTCTACCTTTGCCACATACCTCTATCAACTTCACCGACGTTATCAGGAGGAGATAATAGGCGGTGATTTCAGGCAGTGTCGGCGTGGTGACGAAGAAGGATGACATAGGCAGCGCCGCTAAAAAATCGATGATCGAGATGGAAATCCCGACAAAGAACGAAGAAATCTTGATAAATAAGCCTGCAAGCGCTGTTGATATCGGGGCGGTTATTATAGTTGCCATACCGAGCGGAAGGACTATAAAACCCATAATCGGCACAATAATGAGGTTAGAAAGAAGGACGACTGTTGATATCCTGTTGAAATAAAAGGCGATCAGCGGGCTGACGCCGAGTGTGGCGCTTAGTGAGACAATAATGAAAAGAAGTATCCAGCGCAGAAATTTTCTGTTCCCGTCACTCTTTGGAATCAGCGAAGAGAGCCTGGGCGCTATAAAGAGGATAGACGCAACCGCAATAAAGGAGAGTTGAAAGGAGATGTCAAAGAGGGACGGCGGCGAGATGGTGAGTATCACGAATGCCGCAAGCGCTAAGGTGTTAAACATATCCCTCTCTCTTCCGCACAGAATTGCTGTCAGAAAGGCAAGGATCATTATAGTCGCCCTCACCGTTGAGATGCCGAAACCGGCGATGAAGGCATAAGTGATTATCGGAAAGACGGCAAAGACGGCGGAAACCTTGTAGATATTGAACCTCAAAAGGAGATACTCTGAAGACTTCATGATATACCTGACAATAAAAATGGAGAAAAATGCTATCATTCCGATATGGAAGCCGGATATGGCAAGTATGTGAGATACCCC
>JAUWNZ010000039.1 GCA_030612385.1 Pseudomonadota bacterium
GTCCGTTTCAGGATTGAGAGCTCCGACTATATGAAGCTCTGTGGCGCCCATTTTTACCGCTTCTTCGGCTTTTTTGAGCACCTCTTGAATGCTCATAAGATATGCATCAGCGTCATCAGCGTCACGGTAGAAAGCGCAAAGAGGACATCTTGAGATGCATATATTGGTATAATTTATATGCCTGTTGACGACGAATGTCACAACGTTTCCATCTTTACGGTTGATGGAATCGGCAATCTCCCCAAGCTCATGGAGGTCCCGCTCAAAGAGTCCCGCAATCTTTTCAGGCGTCCAGTTTCCCGTCAGTTCCACTTTAACACTACCTTCCCCATCAGGGGATTACCGGAAGCGCCACCAGGAAGAACATGGCGATGCCGATGAAGCCGTTTATGGTAAAAAAGGCCATATTGATACGGGAAAAATCATGAGGCTTGATGATGAAATGTTCGCCGACCAGGAGCAGGGTAATGAAGACCATTCCGTAAAAATAGACCGGCGTCAGGCGGGCAACCACCCCGACGGAAAAAAAACAGATAATGGTCAGTATATGAAAAAAGATGGAGATATAAAGCGCGTTCTTTATGCCGAATCTGGCCGGAATAGAATAAATGCCTTCTTTCCTGTCAAAATCATAATCAAGACAGCCATAGAGTATGTCAAAACCCGTCACCCAAAAGGCAACGCCTGCAAACAACCAGAAAGGGGTCGCTTCAAAGACGGGTTTTATCGCCAACCATCCGGCAAGCGGGGCGATGCCATCCGCAATACCCAGAAAGATGTGCGTAAACCAGGTAAAACGCTTGGCATAAGAGTAGGCCATGACAATGGCCAGGGCAACGGGTGAGAGACAGAATACGAGACGGTTCAGGTTGTAAGATGAGAAGACGAAGACTACGGCCCAGAAGATGATAAACCAGCAGACCCACACGGGTGAAACCTTCCCGCTGGGCAGCGCCCTTTCTCTGGTGCGGGGATTTCTGGCATCTATCTTCATGTCCACGAGGCGATTAAAGGCCATGGCCACGCTTCTCGCGCTGATCATGGCGATTAAGATCCAGAGGAGCTTGTCCCAGTCAGGGATGCCCCTCTGGGCAAGGAATGCTCCCATAAAGGCGAAGGGAAGAGCAAAGACAGTGTGCTCAAACTTTATCATGTCAAGGGTGGTTTTTATTCGTCTAAACACTTGTGGTGTTCTCCTTGTTCAGGCTGAAGGCGCCTAATAGCCTATCTATTCTCCCCACGGCTTGACAAGCTTGTGCTCTATGCCGAGGTGGTCCAAAATCCTGCCCACAACAAAGTCCACCATGTCCTGTATTTTTTCAGGCCTGTGATAAAAACCGGGCATGGCCGGCAGTATAGTCGCCCCGGCCCTGGCAAGACGAAGCATATTTTCAAGGTGAATGGTGTTGAGAGGCGTTTCTCTCGGCACCAGAATCAAAGGCCTTTTCTCCTTCAACATCACATCCGCAGTGCGATGGATGATATTGTGCGCCAGACCTTGCGCAACAGCGGCAAGCGTGCCCATCGAACAGGGTATAATGACCATCGCCCCGGCCATGACACTCCCGCTGGCCACCGGAGCCCGCCAGTCATCCTCCCCATAAATGGCTATCTCGGGCGGCAGCATCTCCGATATGGGTCTGCCGATCTCCCACTTCCATACCTTCTCCCCTACATTGCTTACAAGGCACCGGACGGAAAGTCCTTTTTTATATAAATACTCAATCAACGTCTTCGCATAAATGGCGCCGCTGGCGCCTGTAACGGCAAGGACACAATCTATTTTAGGAGTGTTCACCGCGGAGCTCGCAGAGAGCGCAGAGAAATTAGCCTTGTAAGCCAAGAACAAGAACTAAAGTTGCTTTGCTCCAATTTTAAATTTTTTCTTTCAGAAGATGAAATCATATCATTTCCCTTTTAAGGAGGTTCAAAGGTTAAGCTTTCAACCCTGAACCGTGAATGGTTACCTTATTTCTTGAGGCCCAGCTTTCCCCAAAGTTCATCTATCTTATCCTTCACAATGCTTGTCATCTCTATCACCGGCGGCCACTCCCTCTCAAAACCCTCACCTTTCCATTTTCGAGTGGCATCTATACCCATCTTTGTTCCGAGAGAAGGCAGAGGCGAGGCATGATCCAGGACATCTACCGGACCCTCGACAAACGTAATATCTCTCTTCGGATCGATGTTGTTTCCCAAACGCCATATCACCTCGGATACATCCTGAACATTTACATCCCTGTCAAAGACGACAACAATTTTGGTAAAGGACATTTGTCCCAGTCCCCAGACGGCCTGCATGATCTTCTTCGCATGGCCTGGATAGCGCTTGTCTATGGAAATAAAGGCCATATTATGAAACACGCCTTCAAAAGGCAGGTTCATATCCACAATTTCAGGAAACTGCTTTTTTATCAGAGGCAAAAACAACCGTTCCGTCGCCTTGGCGAGATAACAATCCTCCTGGGGAGGTCTCCCAACGACGGTTGCCGGATAAATCAGATCTTTTCTGTGCGTGATGCAGGTAATATGGAAGACGGGGTAATCATCCGGAAGGGAATAGTAACCCGTATGATCGCCAAACGGCCCTTCCCTGCGTCTTTCACACGGTTCAACATAGCCTTCAAGGACAATCTGGGAATTCGCCGGAACCTCATGATCAATGGTAAGACACCTTACCAGTTCTACCGCCTCTCCCCGTAAAAAACCCGCGAAAAGCGCCTCGTCCATGTCCTCCGGCAGGGGTGCGGTGGCCGCATAGGTCATTACAGGATCGGGTCCGATGGCCACTGCCGCCTCCAGGCGACTTTCAAGCTCTTCCGCCACACGGTAATGTTGCGCGCCCCCCTTATGGATATGCCAGTGCATGCCCGTGGTTTTTTTGTCGTATACCTGCATCCGGTACATCCCCACATTGCGCACACGGGTTACAGGGTGTCTGGTAAAGACCAGCGGCAGTGTAATAAATGGGCCTCCATCCAGAGGCCAGCAGTGCAGTACAGGAAATTTCCCCAAATCTGCTTCATCTCCCTTTAAGACTACCTCCTGACACGGGGCGCTCTTTACCACCTTTGGAAATATATTGCCCATACGTTTCAACCTGGGCAGGAGCTTTAACTTCTTAATCAGGCTGTCCGGAGCTCCCATCTGAAGGAAGTCCGGAATCCTGTTTCCCAGTTCATTTAGATCATTAACGCCCAGGGCCATGCATACCCGTCCAAAGGAACCAAAGGCATTGGTCAGAACCGGCATATCGCAGCCTGTCACGTTTTCAAAGAGGAGGGCCGGTCCATGTTGTTTGGATACCCTGTCGGTAATCTCCGTAATTTCAAGATACGGGCTCACAGTCTCCTTTATGCGCAGGAGATTGTCTGTCCTTTCCAGGTCCTCCACAAACGCCTGTAAATCCCGATAAGCCATAACCCTCTTACACTCACTAAAATATATTAATTCTATACTAAATTCCGGTAAAAATCAAAGTCATATTTACCAGCTTGCCATTGGCCTCAGTTGATGGTAAATTTATTTTATATACTGGAAAGGATGGCAATGGAGGAAGACATCCGGTTTGAAAAGGCAAAGCAGAGGGCCTTTAGGCTCCTGACTGTCAGGGCAAGGAGCAGGTTGGAGCTGCAGACAAGTCTGAAAGAAAAAGGTTTTGAAGAAGATATAGTGGAAAGGACCATGGCAAGGCTTATCGATCTCGGGTATCTGGACGACCAGTCCTTCGCCGCCCAATATGCCCGTGATCTGGCTGTTAACAGACTCTTCGGAAACAAGAAGATTGAAGCGGCTCTTCTGACAAAAGGCATCGACCGGACGCTGATTGAACAGTCCATTGCTCAGGTCAGGAATGAGATAAGCGAAAGAGAGGCCATAAAGATGATCATAAAGAAAAGGACCAAAGGTAAAAAGATTACCGGACTTGACGGGAAAGAAAAAGGAAGGCTATCCAGAAATCTGATGGGAAAAGGCTTCACTGCAGGATTAATCTTTGAGGAGCTTACATTGACATTGCAGGAAGAAGAATCATGTGGGCTGATGGGCAAAAGCTGACAATAGATCAGAGTATTAAAAAGATTTACAAACAGACGGGGATTAATGGGGATTAATATTGAGGCTGTTCTGAGTCATATTTTCGCCTGACTGGAGGCTATCTTTATGAGCCAAAGTGGTTGGTTCGATGAACAAATGGAGCTATTCCTCTGCCACACTACTTCTATTCCTTCTCCTTCTCCGCATAGCCGGTAATCATGGAAACAAGATCGGCAAAAATGGTATGACCTGTGGTGGCCAGATAGATGTGGGCGATAAAGAAGGCGGCGAATATGATGGCCATGATGAAGTGGACAACGGCTATCATTTTCAGGCCGCCGATCATGGCTATAAAGGAGGCAAAAGATGCAGGGTACAGATACAGGATACCGCTTATCAGCAAAAGAGGCATCATACATAACATGAATTCAAAGTATGCCATCTTCTGGAGCGGATTAAATTTATTCTCCTCGGGTAGGGATGCTGCTCGTTTTTAAATATACAGTAAGCATAAAACCTCGCCTGAACAGGTATGCCTGGATAGATATCCTTTTTCCTTACAATGTAATGGGAAATTCGCTTTGTCGTACACTCTTCTTTAAAGTGTTTATTGTTTTCAATAATGTATTTAATCATACCGCCAAGAAAGGCGATGTCCGTGCCTGAACGGAGCGGCACGTGGAAATCGGACCTGGCGGATGTCCTGGAAAACTTGGGATCAACATGGATAATCGCCGCCCCTCTTTCTTCCCTGGCCTTTAAGACCCATTTGAAGCAGATCGGGTGGTGTTCCGCTGCATTACTGCCCATAATTAAAGCACAATCTGTATTCTTGATATCAATCCAGTGATTGGTCATAGCTCCTCCAATCTTCAACCCGGCTGCATGAGCCCTTACCGGTCGTAAATCGAATTTCCTATTGTTACAATACTCAGTTGGATCCTGTTATATCAAGTGGTTGAGTAACTATTTATGCCATACTTTCTCATTTTTCAAAAGAGATTTTTCATTAAACAAAATATACGCGCGAAGCGTAGTAAATATATAACATGTTGAATCAACAGGCAATAATTAAAAGCTGTCCCGAATCTATCGGCGTAAAAAAGGTCTTGGCAAGTGCCTTTAATGTTGATAAAGTAATGCATAATATGGGATTATCTGTTTCAATGTGCATTACTTTATCAAGGAGTCATTATGACAGCCACTTCCAGGATCAACGAACAACTCACTGTCCTTTTTACAAAGCAACCTTGCTGGATGATCGAACCACTCGCAACCGAACTGAAATATTCCATTCCATCGGTTCGCCGCTTCCTTACTGCAGTGGGATATTACAGCAGCTTCACTCACAACGGAAAGTGGTATACACTCTGCTCGATTCCCAGCTTCAATCGGGACGGACTCTGGTTCCACCACGAAATAGGCTTTTCCCGTGCAGGCAGCTTAACCAAAACGTTGATCGCTCTCACTGCAAACAGCCATGCGGGAGTAACTGCCGAACAATTAGGCGAAAAACTCCACTGCCGATGTCATACAATACTGGTTCAATTGTACAGGAAGAAAAAATTGCAGCGCCAGAAGAGAGAACGCTCATTTATCTATCTCGCTGCCGATCCTCGTACTGTTGCCAGGCAACGCCAGGCTATATCCATGCAAAGTGCACAGATACAACAATTACCAGCAGAAATTGCGGTCCTGGTTCTGGTGGAATTTATCCGCAATCCCAAATCTGGTTTTGCGCAGTTAGCCAGAGAGATCAAACGCAGCAGGAAAGTTACTGTCAAGATCGCACAAATAGAACAACTTTTCCAGCAGTATGCTTTAAAAAAAACGACGTTAATTGCGGGTCGGCCTCTTGGCGGGCATTAAATTCCTGTCTGCAGCAATTAGCACAAGAGACCTTGCCGGCCGCGCTGTTTCCCAGGCCACCGGTTGTTCGATTTGTATCTGAAAGGACAGTATGTCATTGCGGAAATCAGCTTGTTGTACAAAAAACACGTCGTAAAACAGTCCTGAGCATGACAGGCCCGTTTGTTGCGCATGAGACATTATTACACTGTCCGTCCTGCTTCACTGTTTTTGGTTCTGACGCCTTGCTGCATCTGGTTCCGAAGTGGTATAATGTTGGATACGATGTTCTGGTCTACGTAGGACGGGCCCTGTTTCAGCGGTACCGCACCATCCAGGAGGTCAACACTGAATTATGTTCACGCAATGTGCAGATCAGTGACTCTGAAATCAGTTACCTGGGATATAAGTTTATTTCCTGTCTTGCTGCCTGTCATCAGCAGGCAACACCGAAAATCCGTCAATCAATAGGGCTCTCCGGCGGATATGTCCTTCATCTGGATGCAACTCACGATGGGAATGCACCGGCACTGATGACGAGCATGGACAGTTTGAGTGAAATTGTTCTGGGTAACGTGAAAGTTCCAAGTGAGCATGCAGATCATATTGTACCTTTTCTGCAAAAACTACAAAAAGACTTTGGCGTTCCACAGGCTTGTGTTCATGACATGGGTAAAGGCATCTGCAAGGCAGTGTTCGAAGTATTTCCCGGAACACCTGATTTTATCTGCCATTTTCATTTTCTGCGTGACATAGGCAAAGACTTCCTTGAACCAGCCTACAGCTCTTTGCGCTCGTGCCTGCGTAAATACAAAACAAGCCCCCGGCTCTATGCCCTGGCACGGGGAATAAAGCAACTGTTGAGCGGACAGGATTCTGACCCTGAATTACTGGCAAAAGCTCTTCTCTCTGGTGAACTTCCTGAAAATACAGACCTGTTGCCATTGGCTTCTGCGTATTCCATGACACTGTGGATGTTGGAAGGCAAGCACAGCGGGGACGGATATGGTTTCCCTTTTGATCGTCCGTTACTGGTCTTTGCTGAAAGGCTTCTGGAGGGGCAACAACGTTTACCACAGATGTTGGCTTGCTGCCATGATTCTGATAAAACCGGAAAACAATCCGTTGTCAAACTGGCACGGATTGTTTCAGACATAATCAATGACACCCGGTTTCAGCAAGGAGTTCAAGAACTGAACTGGCGCTGTCAGGTTTTCGACAGTCTGCGCAAAGCCATGCGCATTGCTCTGCCAAACGGAAAAAAGGGGTTGAATGATGACGGTACAGACGAGGCCATATCCACCATTTGTGCCGGCGTTCAACGATTTCGCAGTAAACTCGATAACAATACAAAATGGTCTGCTGACAAGCTATGCAGCAAAATGGCAAAGCAGATTGACAAGTGGAGTGAAAAGCTTTTCGCTGATCCTATTGAGGTAGATACTCCGCGAGGGACAGTCATTATCTATCCACAACGAACCAACAATATCCTGGAACAATTTTTCCGTGGAATACGGCGAGGGCAACGGCGAAAAACAGGGAATAATTCCATACGACGAATGTTACAGACAATGCTTGCAGAAACTCCTCTGGTTAAGAATCTGGACAATGATGAGTATATGAAGATACTCCTTGACTGGAAGGCCAACCTTGAGGAGTTATTTGCTGATTTGGAGCTGACTGCTGTTGCACGTTCTGCAGAGCCGCCAATCGGGGTAGATCGCTTACTCCCAGGATTTCGGAGACTGATAATGCAGCAAGCCCTGCCCGGGCAGGTGGCTCAATTATTGTCCAAGAATAAAATTATGGCAGAATCCAACTGAGTTTTGGATTCATAGCGAATTTCAGTTGACTCAGGGCTATGGACGCCGCTCCAAGACCCGTCACCTTCATAAAACCTCGTCGTGTAATCTTCATCTGTTACCTCCTTCTATTTGTTAGTGTTCATCTTGCCAACCATCACTTAGAAGAATATTAACTTAGCGCAACAATGTGGGCATGTCAAGCATTTTTCCAGTTATTTCAATATGTTATTCTTAACATAAGAGGCAAGGGAAACTCCTTAAGTCGGATATCATCTTCTACATTCATTTTAGACTTAAGGTATACTGTGCGGACATCCTCAGTCACACATACGACCTTGTGCGAGCCAATATGAGGAGGTATCGCCGGGATAGACGACAGAACCTTCAAGGGCATATAAGAGGAACAAGGAGGGGATGCAGTATTTTCGGCAACACTGGAAGAGGGCGCTTGCCTTACGGTGAAGGACATCGGAAAACCGTATGCGGTAATAAACCCGCACGCACGGTTTGATGAGTGAGAATTGGGCAGAACAGCTATGGCAAGGCTATTTAGTCCATCCTGAAAAACGGGACTTTAGAAAGTTATTTATCGTTCTGTTCTTTGACAACCGAAGATAATTGTGGACGAGAAGGGATTTCTGGGGCGATTTTCCCTATGCGGCCCGCTTCATTTTCCTTGAGGCTTGCTTTTCTTCTTTTCGCCTACGCAGATGGACAACCTTACAGTTTCATTAATATATGTTCAAATTGCTCGTTCCTCTCAGGGTGGCTGCTGCCTTCTCTGGGTTTCCTGTTTGATCGTAAACTATAGCCCAATTCTAATAATAATTTGCCGACTTTGGGCTGACTGATTTTATACCATTGAGCAATAAGCTCATCACTAAGATTATATGGTAATAGCTCAATAAATAGGGGCAAACTCCGGTATGTAAAAGTGATTGTGAATCTTAGCCATTCACGGCTTGAAATTGGAAATTAGAAATTTTGGAGAGATGAAACGAATTTACGAGTTGACAGGCTTCGGCGTGAGC
>JAUWNZ010000139.1 GCA_030612385.1 Pseudomonadota bacterium
TTTAAGACATTGATCATTTGAGGGATTTCATCGATACGTAGTTTTCTAATGATCCTTCCCACCCGGGTAACCCGTGGATCATCTTTCTCAGCCCAGACAGGGCCTCCCTCGCCTTCCGCATCCTGGATCATGGAACGAAACTTCAGGACATAAAATATCTTATTGTTCTCTCCAACGCGTTCCTGCCTGAAAAATACGGGTCCGGGAGAATCGAGCCGGATCGCAATAGTGGTGATTATCAGCAGAGGAGAGGCTAATAACAACCCGACCACCGAGATCATGGTGCCGGTTATCCTTTTCATTGTCTTTTTAATCCTGGATTTTTTAAAACCCTCTGAAAATATCAGCCAACTTGGGTTGATACTATCCACCAGTATCTTTCCTGTAATCCTTTCGTAAAATAAGACTCCCTCTTCCACATCTACACCCTTCATCTTGCATTCCAGAAGGGCATCGGTAGGGGAAACTCCCCTCCTTTCGTCGAGGGCAACAATCACATTATCGACTTCTCTTTCCCTGACTACATCCAGTATCTGATTGTAGTTTCCTACTACACTGGGATTAACAACACTCTCTCCCATCATTTCCGGATCGTTGCTGATGAAACCCACTGCCTGAAATCCCGAATCCTTTTTCGATATAATCTCTTCGGTCAGCTTTCCGGCAATGTCACCTGTCCCCACAATTAATACCTTCCGGTCAAAGCTCCTGGTCCTGAGGATCCAATTATAGATCAATCTCCAGGAAACAACGAAACCGATTAACAAAAAAAGATTGATAAGAAAGATTCCCCTTCCAAGAACAATGAGGGGAAAGAAGAAATAGATGACGGCCAGTATGATATAGGCTGATCCCGCCGCCTGCAGCAGCCTGATTCCCAGCTCCATGTTGCTGTTCGTAACCTTGAAATCATAGAGTTCATTATAATAAAGACAGATCTGGCAAATCATGGTTACCAGCAGGGCCTTGGGTATAATCAGTTCATAAGTAAGCAATCTGCCGATATCACCACCAAACCTCAAAAAAGCGGCAACGACTACCGAGACAAAAACGATAAATCCCTCAATAAAGAAAAAGGCAATGTTTCTGAAAGGATAATACCGGTTAAAGATGCGCAGCATGAGGTTACCTTATTTGTATCCATTCACCGCAGAGAACGCAGAGCTCGCAGAGAAACTATTCTTGTAAGCCAAGAACTAACCTGCGTACTCCATTTTTAAGCGCTTTGACATTAAAATTGATCAAAAGCCCCACCTTACAGCCAGACAACTTTAGATAAGACAGAAGTTGAGCTTCGTGTATCGGCGCCAGCTTCTCTACTGTCTTAAGTTCGATTATTACCTTTCCTTCTACCACCAGATCGATGCGATAACCACAGTCTACCTTTACGCCTCGATATTTTACGGGCAGAGCCTTCTGTCGTTCCACTGCCAACCCTTGCTCAGCCAGTTCATACGCTAAACATGCTTCATAGGCTGATTCCAGCAGACCGGGACCGAGCTCCCGATGGACTGCTATTGCTGCTCCGATGACCGCTTCTGTAATCCTGTTTAATTGTTTTGTCATCTCTGCGTTCTCTGTGTTCTCTGCGGTGAATGGTTACACTTACTTCTTCTTTTCCTTGCCATAGTAGCTATAATAACGATAATAACCGTAGTGATAACCAGTGGTTCGGAAATCAACGTCATTGAAGACAACACCCAGAATCTTTTCCTTGTCCAGACTCAAAAGGGATCTCTTAATCACCTCACGGGGAGTCTTCCCTGCTTTTATAACAAAAATAACCCCATCTACCTGCCGGGACAGGATATCAGGCTCGGATGTGCCCATCGTGGGAGTAGAGTCGATAATAATATACCGGTCTTCATATCTTGACCTTGCCTCTTCAATCAGATTTCGCATCTTGTCTGAAAAGAAGAGTTCCGAGGCCTTATCCGAAACCGGCCCTGCCGGCAGGAAGGTAAGCTTCGGGATAGCGGTCTTGATCAGAAGGTCAGAAAGTTCTATATTGTCTGTAAGGTAATCGGAAAGACCGGACCCGGGATTTAGTCCCAGGCATTTATGAAGGCCGGGTCTTCTAAGATCAGCATCTATCAAAAGGACATGTTCATCAACTCCCCTGGCAAGCGATATTGCAAGGTTTACCGCGGTAACAGTCTTGCCTTCGCCGGGCACGGAGCTGGTTATCAGAATACACCTGGGCGGATTGCTGTTTGAGTGTTCAAGAATGCTGGTCCTCAGTTTTCGGAACTGTTCGGCGGCAGAGGATCCAGGATCTAAAAGCGCAACCAGGCGCTGGTCGATGGAAGATTCCTCAGGGGAATGCTCTTCCACCTCCACCGAATGTTCTTCATGGCTAATCCCCCCTCCCATCTTCTCTCTTTCGGCCTTCTTTAACGCCTGATGAACTCTACTCATAATGTACCCCTTTATATCTTTGTGATAGTCCAGCTATTTTTTTGACAGGATAAACAGGATTGATGCATTCGTAAAAAATCCCTCTGGCCTGTCATTTCGATTGAAAGGAGAAATCTTAAGATTCCTCACATTCGTTCGGAATGACAGAAACGCAAGTTACAACCGTGTCAAGTATATTCCATAGTGCCTGCTTCGGGTCGTGGTAAATGGTTTTGATTGACTGGATTCATATCATGTCTATCCTGTTATCCTGTCAGATATTTTGTCTCCTCTTTTTCATCTACTTAACACTGAACCGTGAACCCCTGAACTTTTGAACCTGAGTCGTTATCTTTCTATCTCCATTGCTTCCGATTCTGCAATATGTAGCGGCATGGCATACTGGAACTTGTGGGCGGCAAGCAGTTTGCCTGCATATTGCATAGCCCCTTTCTCATCTTTAAACCTGCCCAGTGTGACTCTATACCAGTGCCCCTTGTTGGAGATGCTTACCGGTATGAGATAAACCTCATAACCCTCCTTCGCCATGTGAGAAAACAGCGCATAGGCATCGGTAAATTCCCGGAAAGAGGCTATGTGGACGGAGAACAGCTCATTCTTTGAGTGTGTATCATTAAACTCCGGCAGGAAAACTTTCCATCCCGCCTCTATGTGATTTACATTTTTGATCTCCGGGTTTGACTTTTTTACAAACGAGAGAATCGGCTCGCTTACCTTTCCATATCTTTTTAAGACAATCTCACTTAACCAGTCATTCTCTTTTACCGTTACGTATCGATCTTGTGGGATCAAACTGCTTTCACTTTTATCCTTATAGACAGGCGAGGACGCCTGTCCTGCTATCCCCTGGCTTGGTGCGAGGACGCTTGTTCTACCCCCTTATTAGGGCGGGCGTCTCGCCCGACGGAGTAACTTTTTGAGTGCTATTTCGAGGATTTTGCGATTGAGGATCGGCTAAAGATGGCCTGAAGATGAGATGCAGAAATGTGATACTTATTTCCTGACAGACCCTTAAGAAAGAAGATGTCAAGGTTACGGTAGACAATGGCATTTTGACCATCCGTGGCGAAAGGAAACAGGAAAAAGAAGAAAAAGACAAAAAATTCCATAGAGTCGAACGTTTTTACGGAAGTTTCACTCGCAGCTTTACGCTTCCAGACAACGTTGATGAAAGCAAAATCGAAGCATCTTTCAAAGATGGAATGCTCAACCTTACAATTCCAAAGACTGAAGAAACCAAACCCAAAGCAATTGATGTAAAGATTAAGTAAGGCATTCAGTTCCAACACACATATGAGCCGCACCTTTGTTAACAGGCAAAAAACTAAAATGGATCTTTCGGACCTTTTGATCGCTCACTCTGCAAAATCTTCAGGCTGTGAATGTGTGCTTACTTTTGACAAACGGGCATCAAATTTCGCGCTTTTTGAGCTACTCAGACAGAATGATCCCAATCTCTTTATAATGACAAAATAGCGTTACCGTAAAATAATTCGTAAAGTTGGGCAGAACCCTTGAACCAGTGAACGGTTATAGAATATGTTTGCTGACTACCTGAGAGAGTCACACGTTTACAGCATCACTCCCTTGCTGGGTTTCGTTGTTTTTGTCTGTCTTGCCCTGATCTCAGTTCTTAGAGGCAGGAAAAATCCAACCAACCTTTTATTTGCAGGTATCTGTTTCTTCGGCGCAATAATTAACATTGATGTCGCCCTGGTTTCCATCATACCGGACAAAATCCTTGCCCTTAAAATTGACAGGCTTGTCTACCTGTTTTTTGTGTTTTTTATACCTGTTTATATCAAATTCGTTCATTCCTTCCTCGGAATCTCCCGGCGAAAATGGCTCGAATATCTTGCCTTTTCCATAAGCTTAATATTTCTCTTTTTTACGCAGACAGGTCTTTTCATAACCGGATTCAATGAGTATTCTTTC
>JAUWNZ010000202.1 GCA_030612385.1 Pseudomonadota bacterium
CACCGTCAACCCTGGTTGCCTTTATGAGAACACCGGCCTCCATTTCAACAGCCCGCAACGATGCCGCTGTATCCGTCGTAAAATAAGGATTTCCGGTGCCGGCGGCAAATACCACCACCCTGCCCTTTTCCAGATGCCGCAACGCCCTTCTCCTTATGTACGGTTCCGCAATCTCTTTCATCTCAATGGCGGATTGAACCCTTGTATCAACACCGATATTCTCAAGGACGCTCTGCAGAGCCAAACTGTTTATTACCGTAGCGAGCATACCCATGTAATCCGCGGATATTCTGTCCATGTTTCGTGCAACTTCCACTCCGCGAAATATATTCCCTCCACCTACAACAATACCGAGTTGAACGCCAAGAATTACAACCTCTTTGATCTCCTCCGCTACTGCGCCGATAACATCAGGACATATACCGAAAGAAGTCTTACCGAGAAGGGCTTCCCCGCTCAATTTAAGAAGAACTCTTTTATATACCGGCTTATCCACCTATCTCCTCACCAAGCTGGAATCTGGCAAATCTTCTTACCACGATATTCTCACCGGTCTTTGTTATCATATTATTGACAAGTGTTCTCACACTGATATCCGTATCTTTCACAAATTTCTGCTCTAAAAGACACGCATCCTCATAATACTTCTTCAGTTTTCCATCGATTATCCTGTCCAATATCTTTTCCGGTTTTCCTTCAGCCAACGCCTGACTCCGATAGATGTCTTTCTCTTTCTCTAATATATCTTCCGGTATATCTTCCGGTTTTAAATAACGGGGATTCGCAGCCGCAACATGCATGGCGATATCCTTTGCAAGCACGCTGAAATCATCCGTCTTGGCAACGAAGTCTGTCTCACAATTAATCTCAACCATCACACCGATCTTCCCCCCCATGTGAATATAAGAAGCAACTGCCCCATCTTTTGCGGCCTTCGAAGATCTCTTGGCAGCGGCCGACATCCCTTTTTTTCTCAGATACTCGATTGCTTTCCCGAAGTCACCGTTAGATTCAATCAGGGCCTTTTTACAGTCCATCATGCCAACCCCGCTTTTAGTCCTTAGCTCTTTCACCATAGATGCAGTAATACCCAATTTTATCCTACCTCCTCAGTTTTCTCATTGTAACTACTCACATAGTCAGGCTGAAACTGTTGTAAGCTGACTACGTCACTTTTGTAATTATTTAGCCACCGATCTACGCAGATCATCACTGATATCTTTCTCTTATTTTCTGTCTCCACGCAGTCATTTAGTGTTTTCTTAATTTTCGGACTTTCGTGATCGTTTTAAATTCTTTTGCCGTTCGACTGAGCTCACGCCGAAGCCACTTCTGCAAGAACCTTACAATTAAGAGACTAACAGCCTACCCACTTGTATAGTCACGTGATTTTTTTGTATTTAAACCTATCTGCGTTCATCTGTGTGAATCTGTGGCTGAGTAGTTACGTTTCATTTAAAGTTGCGGATGTATCATTCACTGCCGACTCCTTCAAATCAGGGTCTTTATCTTTAGTTTCAATACTCTCAGGAATATCTGACTCCAACTCGTCTCCCTCTGTGATCTCTTCCTGAAGTTCCTTATCGCTTTCCGCCTGCAGGCGCTCTTCAAACTTCCTCTTACCCTCAATAACAGCGTCCGCTGTCTTCGAGGCAAATAATTTTATAGCTCTTATCGCATCGTCATTGCCGGGGATAACATAATCTATTTCGTCGGGATCACAATTGGTATCAACTATAGCCATTATTGGTATCTTCAGTTTTCCTGCCTCATTTACCGCAATATTCTCTCTTCTTGAATCGACAACAAAAACTCCCTGCGGCAGTCCATTCATATTTCTTATACCGCCCAGAACTTTTTCAAGCTTATTCCTTTTCTTCTGGAGCCTCAATATCTCTTTCTTGGTAAAGGCATTAATACTTTCATCCTCAAACATCTCGTCCAGTGCATTCAGCCTGTCGATACTCTTTTTTATAGTGTTAAAATTGGTAAGCATTCCACCCAGCCATCGTTGATTGACATATGGCATACCGCATCTTTCCGCCTCACCCCTGACAGACTCCTGTCCCTGCCTCTTTGTGCCGACAAAGAGAATTGTTCCTCCTTCCGTCACAATATCAACAACAAAATTATAAGCCACCTCAAACATCTTCAGCGTTTTCTGAAGGTCAATGATATAAATACCATTCCTTGCGCCAAATATGTACTGTTTCATTTTAGGGTTCCACCTGTTTGTTTGATGGCCAAAGTGAACCCCCGACTCTAATAGTTGTTTCATCGAAACTCTACCCATAAAATACTCCTTTCAATCGTTTTTTTCCTCCACCCTCGTCCTACTTAGGGTTTGTCAGGAAATAACTTGTGTCCATCCATAAATGGTCTTTTTGCCCAATATCTGCGTTATGCTCAAAAAATAATCCTCAGAATATCAAATATATGCCTGCGGTTATTTTTTTCGCATGCCTTGATCTTGAACAAAAAACCTCATTTATGGATGGACACCAATTTGTACCTTTATGCATCTCATCTTCAGGCCATCTTTAGCCGATCCTCAATCACAAAATCCTCGAAATAACACAACTATTCCTCTGCTTTTGTTCAATCGTATCGACTAAATCTAACCTAAATCTGAGCGCCTAATCGCACAACTTATCTCTTGACAGACCCTTACCGGAAAACTTTTTACAAGCAACACTCCGGTAATCAGAAGGTGTGTGTAATATAAGTATACCGGTGGCAAGTAACACAAACGTGAAACATTATCAAGGGGAAAAGTGTGCGTCAGGGGAATTCTGCCGTATCTCTGTCACATAAAGCCATCTATCTGTGATCATATTACTCATAGAATAGAACTGAAAGGAGATTCTGTAAGAAAAATTTACGCAAATCATTGACACAAATCTGCCACTTTGGTACTGCTGTTGACAAGGGAATTAAGTGAAGGTATAAGGGGCAGGAACAGGCGGCAGTTTTCGCCGGAATATGCGCTCTGGATGAAAGCGCCGCTGGATTAGATATAAACATCTTAGATAGCGCTTCGATGAGACAAACAAGTTATCTGTTGTTATTAAAAAAATAAGGAGGAATAAATGACATGGAGAAGATCAAACTTGGCCCACAGATACTACTTTATCCCATGCCTGCCGTTTTGGTCGGCGCCAATGTAAATGAAAAACCGAACCTCATGACAGCGGCCTGGTGCGGTATTGCATCACACGAACCGCCGGCGGTCTCTGTCGCTCTTCACAAAAGCCGATATACCCT
>JAUWNZ010000236.1 GCA_030612385.1 Pseudomonadota bacterium
CCTTTCAACCCTGTCTCTATTTTCCTTCTGTATTGGGATCAAAAACTCCTTTCGAGTTGTATCGGCTCCCAGATAACGCGGGAAGTCAAGGTAGCGATCAACGGCATGTTTTTCCATATCCTCTGGTATTTTTTCATTGAGAAAAAAACCGCTCAACTCCTGCATGCTGTCGTAACCAAGTCTTCTCTTACCCCCGCTCAGAAGGACAATAAGGGAACTCTTGAAAAGACCGTGAAAATCTATAACCAGATCATATTTGCGCTTCCTCAATGTAGTAATAAATGATTTTATTTCTTTGACAGTCCTGTTTAACCGACGGAATTTTTTAATGTCCTTTGCCCACCTCTTCCTGTGGAACACAATAGTTCTGTCCAGGCAGGGATTGTCTTTGATAATATCCGATGCCGCTTCCTCTATCACCCAGGTGATATCTGCCTCGGGGTAAAGCCTTCTTAAGGCCGAAAGAGAAGGGAGGGTGTGTATTACGTCTCCTATAGCGCTCAATTTTACGATGAGAATATTCACTTTACCCTGTCTTTCATTATCCAGTTAACCGCATCCAGAACATCCCTTGCGACATAGACAGGTTTTATATCGGGAGATTTTACACTCTTTCCATAACCGGTTCTTACCAGTATCCCCCTGGCGCCAACTCTCTTTGCAAGCTCTATATCCTTTGCCATGTCGCCCACCATATAGGAACGGGACAGATCGATGTCCAGTTCTTCAGAAGCCCTGATCAGCATGCCCGGTTCCGGTTTTCTGCAATTACATGATCTTAGATATGGTTCATTACCCTCGGTGGGATGATGAGGGCAATAGTAAAACCGGTCGATAAAGGCGTTCTTCTCCGCCAGCATTTTATTTATCCTGTCATGGACAGTTTCCACGAAGTCCTCATCAAACAAGCCCCTTGCCACACCGGACTGGTTGGTGACGACTACGGCCTTCATTCCATTTTCATTTATTATTCGTATTGCCTCAAAGGTGAAGTGATAGAGCTTAATTTGTTCGAGTCTGCTCAGATATCCCACCTCTTCATTTATCGTTCCGTCTCTGTCTAAGAAGACCGCAATGTTCTTTTTCATCATATCTCTATAAAAGAGTGGTACATTTCAGGTTGTCTCGGCTGTAGGCTTATGCAGTTTCGTCCTCCATCGCTGATGTATCCAGAGCCACTGGTCAGGATATCTTCTGACAAAATCTTCAATAATTCCGGTAAAGTTCTGTGTATTTGTCAAGATATCTCTTTCGGTGTTTCCGGTGTTTATTATTTCGACCTCCTTGTCTATGATAAATCTGTATTTGCCGTTTTGCATCCTGACCATGAAGGCGGGAATAACCGGCGCTCCCGTGTGAAGGGCAAGGATTGCCAGTCCATTGGTTGTGCAGGAAGGCCTGCCGAAAAAGTCGACAAAAACACCTTGTCGGCGGGTCATGTTCTGGTCGACAAGTATGCCCACAACCTCATTCTTTTTGATTCTGCGAAAGATTTTCATCATAGTGCGGTCTTTCGGCAGAGGTTTGCTCCCCTTGCATGCCCTCACACAGGTGACAAGATTTTCCAGTATCGGGCTGTCTAAGGGGCGGTATATAAAGTTAACCGGCTGCCCAAGGAGGGCAAAAGCCGTTATCAGAAGTTCCCAGTTACCGAGATGGGCGGTAAAAAGAAGCAGACCTTTCTTTTTTGCCAGGGCCTCGGTGTAGTTCTCAATGCCTTCACATTCTATTAAGTTATGGATATTTTGCCTGTTTAATGAAGGGATTTGAAAAAACTCCGCAGCCACAATTCCTGTATTCCGATAGACCCCTTTAGTGATCTTGATCAAGTCCGGAGCACTTTTCTCAGGATAGGCGCACCTGAGATTGTCAATGGCAATCCGCCTGCGCGCAGGGGAGAAATGATAAATAATCAGCGAGATCGCTTTAAAGATTTCTCTTCTAACAGTAAGGGGAATGGAACCGAAGATTGCAAGTAAGGCTCTTGTTGTTATCGTCTTTTTCATTTGGGTGCAATTACTCTCATCTTCCCAAAAATATAAATATCTTAGACAGGATTACAGGATTGACTTGATTTTATTAAAAAAGGTTTTTTTGTTGTTCTTTGCGTGCCTTGCGTCTTTGCGTGAAAATTGTTATCCTTTCTATAAAATATGCTCCCTCTTCATCCTGAAAGTTTTGACAAAATCATATCTTCAAATTCTCTGTCGCGATCGGTTATCTCCATCTCTATCCTCAGCATGTAAATATCGCAAAGGAAATCAGGAAAACCGGTCAATTTTATTCCATCTTTTTCCGTGGCAATCGTAATCTCCGCTGAGTGGTTTAAAGACTTCCTTCTGATCTCTTTAAGATCACGCTTTGTATACCTGTGATGATCTGGAAATCGGACAAAGGCAGCCACCTTCCCACCAAGAGATATTATTGTCCTTTTGAAGGATTCGGGCTCAGCGATGCCTGCAAAAGCACAGACTGTTTTACCTTTCAGGTATTCAAGGGGATAAATGTCATCACTATTCCCTTTAACAAGGTCTTTCGGCCTGCGGTATCCTCTAAAAGTTGGGACGGGGGCGAGCCCCTTAACGGCAGCTATCTCTTCTTTCTGAGCAATTCCTGTCAGGACTATGACATCCGCCCTGTTCAGCGCCTTTGCCGGTTCGCGAAGGGTTCCCCTCGGCAGCAGGAAACCGTTCCCGAAGGGTCTTTTGTCATTTAAGAGGACGACGTCTATATCTCTGGATAGACCCCGGTGCTGAAAGGCA
>JAUWNZ010000035.1 GCA_030612385.1 Pseudomonadota bacterium
GCAGGAGATGATAAAGGGCGGGGATATCTCCTCTGTCGATATAGTCAAATCGGTCTTCAGACGGATAGACGCGGTTGAAAACAGGGTGCATTCTTATATTACACTCCTTCGTGATTCTGCGCTGGAAGAGGCGGAAAAGGCAGACCAAGAGATAAAAAGGGGTAACATAAAGGCGCTGACCGGCATTCCGATCGCGCTGAAGGACATTATATGCACCAGGGGAGTGAGGACGACATGCGGCTCCAGGATACTTGGAAACTATGTTCCTCCCTACGATTCTACCGTGGTGAAGAAATTGAGGGAGGCAGGCGCCATATTTGTGGGCAAGACCAATATGGACGAATTTGCCATGGGTTCATCAACGGAGACATCTTCCTTTAATATTACGAGAAATCCCTGGGATCTCGAGAGGATACCGGGTGGGTCGAGCGGCGGGTCAGCCGCCGCAGTGGCTGCCGATGAATGTATCGCATCTCTCGGTTCCGATACAGGGGGATCGATCAGGCAGCCCGCCGCCATGTGCGGCGTGGTCGGGTTGAAACCTACTTATGGGCGGGTCTCCCGTTTCGGTCTGGTAGCTTTTGCCTCATCCTTGGACCAGATAGGCCCCTTTTCGAAGGATGTTGGAGATTGCGCCATATTGATGAATGTTATCGCCGGACACGACCCCATGGACTCCACCTCGGTTCCGGTTGAAGTTCCCGATTACAGGGAATATCTTTCAATGGATCTAAATGGCAGAAAGATTGGGATACCAAAGGAGTATTTTATTGAGGGAATCGATCCCGAGGTATCGGATGCGATTGAGAAAGCCGTAGAGACATTGGAGGGTATGGGGGCAAAATGCGTAGAGGTCGCTCTTCCATACACGAACTACTGCGTGGCTGTATATTACATAATTGCGCCCGCCGAGGCCAGCTCAAACCTTGCCCGCTACGACGGAGTCAGATATGGTTTGCGATCCACGAATGGAGATGACCTTTTAGAGATGTACAAGAATTCCCGGTCTGAGGGCTTCGGGGCGGAGGTAAAGAGGAGAATAATGATCGGGACTTACGCCCTCTCTTCCGGTTACTATGATGCTTATTACAAGAAGGCATCTCAGGTAAGGACATTGATCAAGAAGGATTTCGAAGATGCATTCAAGAAGTGCGATGTTATTCTCACCCCCACATCCCCTACCCCGGCCTTTAAGATCGGTGAGAAGATGGATGATCCTTTACAGATGTATCTTTCGGATATATTTACCCTGTCCGCCAACCTTGCGGGCATACCGGGGATATCTGTTCCCTGTGGCTATACGAAGGGTGGTCTTCCCATAGGGCTTCAGTTTCTGGCAGGACATTTTGAGGAGGGAAAACTGATTCAGATAGCCTCCGCATATGAAAAACACTCAGAGATAAAAGATAGGAGACCCGATCTGTAAAATGGAATATGAAGCTGTAATAGGGCTCGAGGTCCACGCCCAGCTCCTGACCGAAACGAAGATATTTTGCGGCTGTTCCACCAGATTCGGGGCGGCGCCCAATAGTCATACCTGTCCGATATGTCTCGGCATGCCGGGTGTGCTGCCCGTTATGAACAGGAAGGTGGTGGAGTATACAATAAAGATGGCCCTTGCGACCCATTGCCGTATCAACAGGGAAAACAGTTTTGCCAGGAAAAACTATTTTTACCCTGATCTTCCAAAGGGTTACCAGATATCCCAGTATGCCTATCCCCTTGCGGAGCATGGGTATGTTGAAGTTGAGGTAGATGGCGAAAAGAAACGGATAGGAATTACAAGAATTCATATGGAAGAGGATGCGGGGAAGCTCGTTCATGACGAATACAATCCTGTAAGTTATGTAGATCTCAACAGAGCCGGCGTTCCCCTGATAGAGATTGTCGGCGAACCGGATATCAGAAGTTCTGAGGAGGCGATAGCCTATCTGCGCAGGCTCCATGAGATACTGGTCTATCTTGAGATATGTGACGGCAATATGGAGGAGGGGAGTTTCCGTTGTGACGCCAATATCTCCCTGAGGCCAAGGGGAGAGGATGAGCTCGGAACAAGGGCAGAGCTGAAGAATATGAACTCATTCAGAAATGTCCAGCGTGCGCTCGAACACGAGATAAAGAGACAGCAATATGTTCTGGAAGGCGGCGGGCAGGTGGTACAGGAAACCAGACTCTGGGACGATTCAAAGGGTGTTACACGTTCCATGAGGGGAAAAGAAGAGGCGCATGATTATCGGTACTTTCCCGATCCGGATCTTGTCCCGCTAATAATCAGCGATGAGTGGATAGAAGAGGTGAGAAAGACACTTCCTGAACTTCCCCTTAAGAAGAGGGAGCGATTTATCCTGGAATATGCCATTCCTGAGTATGACGCAGGTGTCCTGACGGCGAGCCGTGACCTGGCAGATTATTATGAAGAGACTGTCAGACTTTGCAGAAAGCCGAAGATAGCGAGCAACTGGGTCATGGGTGATATTTTGAGATATTTGAACGAGGAGAAGCGGGATATTAAAGCCTGTCCTGTTCGTTCGATTGCGCTTGCTGAGATGATCAATCTGATAGAGGATGGAACGATAAGCGGAAAGATAGCCAAGGAAGTTTTTGAAGAGATGTGGAAGTCCGAAAGGCCTCCGAAAGAAATAATAGAAGAAAAAGGGTTGTTGCAGATAACCGATGTTGATATATTAAAGAAGGTCATAAATGAAGCGCTTGAGGCCGATCCCGAGAAAGTAGAGCAGTACAGAAGCGGAAAGGAAAAGCTGTTTGGCCATTTTATGGGCCAGGTTATGAAGGCGACCAGGGGAAAGGCCAATCCAAAGCTTGTCAATAAAATCCTTATAGAGATGCTTGCGGAGTGAGGTTCACGGTTCAACGGTTAAAAGCTGACAACCGTGAACCATGAACAGTGAACCGTGAACATGGAGCTTTATGAAGGGACTTGATCTTTCAGAAAAATACTTCAAGGCCTATGGATTGCCCCTTATTCAGGACAAGTTCAGCCCTTTTGCCGGTCGTATAAGCGCCGGGCTCGTAGGTGATGGCTCTGAATGTTTTGGTTTTGACGACAAAATTTCACGAGATCATGACTGGGGGCCGGGTTTCTGTGTCTGGCTGATGCGTGAAGACTTCGAAAAAATTTCCTCCGAACTGCAAGAAGAGATTGCAAGACTTCCTCAGACATTTCGGGGGCATGGTCCAAGACAGGTCAGTGCATGGGGACAGGGTAGAACAGGTGTCTTTGAGATTTCTCAGTTTTATCTGAATTTCACCGGAATAGACCACATCCCTGATGATCTTGAGGAATGGCTCTTTATTCCGGAAAGTTCATTGGCGACGGCCACAAACGGCAGAGTCTTCTATGATGCACCTGGAGAATTCAGCAGATGGCGGGAAAGATTGTTAGAATTCTATCCCGAGGATGTAAGGTTAAAAAAGATAGCCTCCCGTTGTATGACTATCGCCCAGTCAGGACAGTACAATTTCGGACGCTCCTTTAAAAGAGGAGAATTTCTTGCTGCGCAATATTCGGAAACCAAATTCTGCGCCGATGTAATCTCCTTAATCTTTCTGCTAAACAAGAGATATACCCCTTACTACAAGTGGATGCATCGCGCACTCAAGGGGCTTCCGATTCTGGGAGAGACATGTTACACCATAATAAACGATTTCGTTACATCTCATGATTATGAAAAAAAGAGTCAATTGATTGAAGAAATTTGCGCCCTGCTCATACAGGAGTTTAAAAACCAGAATCTGAGCGATGGCGCAAGCGGGTTTCTCCTCGATCATGGCCCTCTTATTCAGGCCAAAATAGAAGACGAAAGCCTCAGGGAGAGAAATGTATGGGTGGGCTAAAAGCAGGTTCACGGTTCAGGGGTTCACGGTTCAGAGGTTAAAACCTTTGAACCCCTGAACCGTGAACCTTTAGAACGGGGACGAACTAATTTCCCCAAGCATAAATATAAAAAATTTTGATACTTGTAGGAGCAACCCCCTGTGGTTGCCCAGCATTGTATGGTCAATTTGTAATCGGGCAGGCACAGGGGCCTGCCCCTACGGTTCCAGTTTAAAATATTTTGCGTTAGAAAATTCATCACCTGAAGCTGTGATGCATACTTGGGAAAGTTATTTCATCCTCGTTCCCTTGAACCCTTGAACCTCTGAACCTTTGAACCTCGTTATATGAAAAATGTTCTCGTAATTGGCGGAAGTTATTTTGTAGGCAGGGTCTTTGTTGAAGAACTGTCAAAGGAATCCGATTATCGCATTTATGTGATTAACAGAGGCTCTCGCCCCCTCAATATGGAGGGGGTAACGGAAATTATTTGTGACAGGAATAACGCGGCACAATTGCAAGAGAATATCCCACCCGAAAAATGGGATGCGGTGGTTGATTTTTGCGCATATTATCCGAACGACATTGAAGGGATGCTTTCTGCTCTCTCAAGGCATGATGTTGGACAATACATCTATATCAGCACCTCCTCAGTATACAAAGAGACACTGACAATTCCGGTCATGGAGGATGCTCCGAAGCTTGCCGAAACCCAGCCGGAGTTAGGTCCATATTCAGATTATGCCCTTAACAAGTGGCGCTCTGAGATAAGACTGATGGAACTTTGTGTCGGGACGAATATCCATTACACCTCTTTGCGTCCCGCTATCATCTATGGTAAGTATAATTATGCTCCCAGGGAGAGCTATTTCTTCGATTTGATCCATCAAAACAAAACAGTAGCGTTGCCCGACAACCCGCTGCCCCTCTTCACCTTTGTGTCGGTCTGGGATGTGGCGAGGATCATTATTGCCTGTATCGGCAATGAAAAGGTCTTTGATCGGGCTTTTAATCTGGCGGCCCCCGATCTGGTGTCCTACCGCAGGCTTGTTGAAGTCCTTGGCGAGATTATGGAAAAGAAAATCAGGGTAAGAAACATGAGTGTGAAAGCTATTGACGAGAGGAAAATTCCTCTGCCTTTTCCCTTGGATAATCACCTGATCTACTCCGGCGCCCTTATACGACAAGTTCTGAGTATCAAATATACCCCCTTTGTTGAGGGGATGAGAAAGACCTATCAATTTTACGTCGAATCAGGGGGTTAATTCGTATCAGACACGGTTTCGGGTTTCGAGTTAAAAAAAGAGTAACTACTCAGCCGCAGATTCACACAGATGAACGCAGAAAAGGTTAAATACAAAGAAATCACGTGACTATGTGAGTATACTCTACACGGCCATAGCTTACGCTATATGTAGCGGAAGGCTTTAGCCTTCCATTAAAAGAATGGAGACCTAAAGGTCTCCGCTACACGGGGTTCATGTATACTCTACACGATTACAAATTACGACGGAAAAATCTCAAATTTTGGCCGATTACAGTATAGCTACAATAAAAGGGAAAAGATCAGCGATGATCCGCGTAGATCGGTGGCTGAATAGTTGCCAAAAAAGAAAGCAATTTCAGCGAGTTTGAAGACCCGAAACCCAAAACTCGAAACTCTAAACCCGAAACCATATTTCAAAGAAGGAGGTTGAAAGATGTCTCAAAAGCACGATTTGATAGATGAAATTTTGGTAAGAGAACTAAAGATGTTTCTGACAGTGCCTGTCAAGCAAAGGGCAGCCTGCCAGGAGGATCCGGAGAGCTTCAGGATAATGAGGAGCTCGCAATTCATGGTGTGGTCCGAGGAGGCCATCAGGAGTTATCTCGATGACCTGAAAGAGGCGGAAAAAAAGGGGCGTAACTTTATGACCGATAAATATGCCAGGATGGATAACCTCATTCCCAGGCTTAAGGAAAATTCTTTGATCGATAAGATAGTGGAGATTGAGTGTGCCTGGAATAAGGAGATATTAGAGAAATACCCGAATGCCATGGGAGGAGCCCGCCCCGCTTCAAGCTCTCAGGACACACCCTCTGTTACTTCATTTGAGACATACCTGAGAGGGGAACTTGAAACATACTCGGATCGAACCCTTTCCCTCCTTTACAAAGATGTCAAGGAGAAATGGGAAACGGGGAATAACAGGGCAATGGATACCTCTCGATATATGGTGGAGCAACTTGGATATGATTCCTTAGAAGACGCTGAAATAACGGCTAAGAAAAGAGCGGAGCAGGCGTGAAAACTACTCACGTAGTCAGGCTGAAGGTGTTTAGGCTGAAGGCCGAAGGTACCCGAAAAACACAATTGCCGCACTTTGGCGGAGAAGCAACAAATTTTTGCATTAAACATGACTTCAAAGTGTGCAGTATTCCCGTTTTTCCTAACAGCCTTCAGCCTTCAGTCTAAACACCTGAGTAGTTAAAACTGCGGCGTATATTCCGGCACGATTTCCTTCAGCTTTTCCTTTATGGCTATGGCATCATAAGTTCCCGCGACGGGCAGAAGCTTGTCAATTTTCATATTGAGAATTTTTTGATCATCAGTATTTCCTTTGCTTGATCGGATCATCATTAAGTAAACTGAAGTTTTCAACTCCAAGCATGGCATGCTGAACTCGAAAAACCGCAACCCCCTCCCTGATTTTGTAGACACACGCCTGTTTCTCAATATCGGTGTATCTGTATGTTATTGCACACTATCTGACGATTCGTTTACTTACCGATCCCAAACTCAAGGTATGACTTCATCAACATTAAGGGCGTTGGCCAATAACTTTTTACGCCGATAGACTCGGGACAGCTTTCAATTATTGCCTGTTGATTCAAGATATTATATTTTCACCACGCTTCGCGTGTATATTTTGTTTAATGAAAAATCTCTTTTAAAAAATGAGAAAGTATGGCATAAATAGTTACTTAACTCCTTGACAAAGAATTGCCTGGGGGTGGTCCGATGCAGCCGTTACAAATCTGTCGAAAATAATTCTGATTAAACAATATACGCAAAAGACAAATGGGAGCAATACTGAAGAGAGAAACCGGGCATCGAGGTTTATTTCAACATTCATATCCAAATCGTCGAAATTAACCTTTTTCCAAACTTTTGAACGTTACCAAGGAGGTATATGAATTATCAGACCATAATCTTAGAGAAAGCGGAAGGAGTTGCAACTCTAACCTTGGATCGGCCTGAGGTGGGCAATGCCCTCAATAGCCAGATGGGCGATGAGTTGCTTGATGCCTTTGAAGCAGTCGGAAGCGATGATGAGTGCAGGGTGCTGGTTATCACCGGGGCAGGTAATGTTTTCTCTTCCGGGATAGATATAGGGGAAACCTCGGTTAAGCTGAAAAATGTAAAATCTGAAGAAAAGAGTATGGAAATACTCTTCGATAAGAAATTCCTTGATGAGAGTCCTGTTGCGCTTCGTAGATTAAAACAGCCGACCATCGCCTGTGTAAATGGGGCTGCCATTGGTTTTGGCTGTACCTTAAGCCTTGCCTGCGATATTAGAATTGCTTCTGAAAAAGCTCAATTTTCAATGGCATTTGTGCGCGTTGGGTTTATACCTGAATTTGGCTCCACCTATAGCTTGCCCCGGGTTGTAGGCATAGCAAAAGCATGCGAATTAGCTTTTACAGGCAAGACGCTGAGCGCAAGAGAAGCAACGGAGATAGGGCTCGTAAATCAGACTGTGCCTGCCGACCGGTTAAAGAAAGTTACTTATGAACTGGCGCAAAGTATTGCGGCTGGTTCTCCAGCCGCTATTCAGTTCGCTAAGATAGGGTTATATCAAGCGCTAAATGCTGATATACGCACGCAGGTACAGTTCGAAAACCTTGCTCTAAATGCTTGTGTGAGAAGCAAAGATGTAGAGGAGGGATTAAATGCTTTTCTGGAGAGAAGGAAGCCAATATTCAGAGGGGAGTAAGGGAAGTGAAAAATTGATTGATCACCTTCTGTGTCAGTTGAAAGAGGAAGATACGCCAGTTGAATGTCGGTGTGATCATAAACCGGTAAATTGTCGATTTTTCACATCCGGCCTCTCTGTTCCTGACAAGAGACTTATACATAGTGCCTGAGCGAAAACCCTGAAATATGGTTTTTCACTTTTGTTTAGAAAATTCAAACTCGCTGAGTTCGAGGAAGAGAAAAAAATCAACGATCTGTTGAAGAATGCTGCCGGACATTACAATACAATGGTCAAGGATACTATTAGTAGGTATGAAGAAACCTTGAAAAATGTGGGCGTACAATTAACAGAACACAATTTCGAGTATGAGTTTTCTTTTAGTGCAGAATGCTCATTATTCTATTACGACCTTATTGCTTCGGCTGCTTTATTTCGGTTTCGGGCGTTACAAGCTGCTGAACCGCCTCTATCTGAACCTTGCCGGCAGCCAGATCGGCAGTGAGTTTGTCGATGATACCCTGGAGCCGGTCTTTTTCCTCAATAAAACCCTTGCTCTCGCTAACAGCTGATTCGAGGGTCTCTCTTTGCATGACAAGCGTCTTTACTTTATTCAATAAATTCTCGTGCTCCGCCTGTAAATTGGCGGCCTCTTTCATACGTTCCTCGTTGCTTTTGATAGTGGATTGAAGCGATGTATTCTGTTCTTTCAGCCCCTCAATCTCTTTTTGAAGCGCCTCGATCTCTTCCCTCAGTTTGTCGGGATCATTTGCTTTATCGTTCAGGCTGGTGATACGATTTTGCAGAGCATCAGCTTTTTCAGTGAGGACAAGATTAGCCTGTTCCAGGGACCCTATGTATTCGATAGTCTTTGAGAGGTATTTTGTGTAATCGGGCTTTTCCTCACGTTCAACGCCCCACACATAATACCCGACAACAATACCCGCGACGAATAAAACAGCGATAACAACAAGATAAACAATCCATTCTTTTTTCTCTTTAATCATGGTGCCCTCCTTACAATCACTTTTTATGATAAGGAAACGATTTCAAAGATTAATACAATTTAATATATTATAACACTAACAGGCGCGAAATAAAACAGGAGAAAACGATAACCAAGCGCGATATAAAAATAATTTGCAACGACAAGTATCTCTCTTATGTTATAGCAACTTAAGGCGATATGTTTATGAGATACTTTAAGTATGTATGCGACATATGAAATGTTGTTTTGTAGCTGCCCGATTCAT
>JAUWNZ010000118.1 GCA_030612385.1 Pseudomonadota bacterium
ACTTTATTTTCTTTCAAAGCTACTGGATGATTATTCTGTCATTTGTTTTATACGGTTTGCACAAAGGGGGGATAGAAACGGTTCAAAGGACATTTGTATCAGAACTTGCCCCTGAAAAATTTAAAGCCAGCGGTCTTGGTGTTTTTCAGATGGTCGTCGGCCTATGCGCTCTGCCATCATCCCTTGCGGCCGGCATTCTCTGGGATAAGATAAATATGTATATCCCCTTCTATTTTTCTTTAAGTCTGACAGTTGTATCAACCATGATGTTGATATTGGTGAAGGAGAAGTGAAGGGCCTATTGTCAGACCCACTTTTTCGGTATGCAAACGAACCATCTTGAATCTGCACAATTCATAGAGGCCTTAAGGTACTTCAGAATCGGCCGGCTTGGGGAAGAACTTTTTTAGAAGGAGAAAAGATATGTCAACAATCTCAGTTACGCGACAACCTTTTATCATAGGGGTGATGGGAAGCCATAAGAACAACCATGCAGCGATGAAAAATGCTTATCTCCTGGGGAAAGAGATTGCCATGAGAGGTCATGTTATCCTTACAGGTGGAGGCGGCGGGGTTATGAGCGCAGCCTCAGAAGGAGCGCACCGCGCCGGCGGTCTGGTAATTGCCATCCTTCCCAACGACAGAATGAGACCTCTTAAGGGATACCCCAACGAATTTGTTGATATACCGATTTATACGGGAATGAATGATGCCAGAAACGCTATCAACGCAAAGACGCCTCATGTCCTGATCGCACTGGATGGCGGCCCCGGCACAATTTCTGAAATTGCCATCGCATTGAAAAACGGAACTCCCGCCATCGGTCTTCACTGTCCAAAACTTGAAATGGGGGGAGAAAGAACTTTCATCAGGGTCGAAACGGTTGAGGATGCCCTGCAGGAGATGGACAGGATCCTTCGCTCTTGGGAATTCCGGGAATTCCGGGGACACAATACTTGATTATTTATTCCCCATGTTTTTCCATGGACCTTTCTGCCCAGTCTTTTTCTTCCGAAGTTGTCGCACCGGCAATAACTCAAGCATGTCAATGAAAATCAGTCTCAAGAGGCCTGCCTGTCCAGGTAATCGTATCCTTCATTGCCAGGTACTCGTCAAAGTCCATCATCACGTCGATGATGCCGTCCGGAGTAATTTCGACAATCCTGTTTGCCACGGTGGACACAATCTGATGATCATGGGAGGCAAAGAGCACCACCTCCGGAAAAGCCGTCAGGGCGTTATTCAAAGAGGTGATTGACTCAAGGTCGAGATGGTTGGTTGGCTCATCGAGAATGAGGGCATTGGCGCCGGAGAGCATCATCTTGGAGAGCATGCAGCGCACCCGTTCGCCACCGGAGAGAACAGAGGTCTTTTTCATCGCCTCCTCTCCGGGAAAAAGCATTTTACCCAGGAACCCCCGGACAAAATTCTCATCTTCCCTGGGAGGTGCAAACTGGCCCAGCCAGCCGATAAGATCAAGCTCCTCATTATTGAAATACACATTGTTCTCTTTCGGGAAATAGGCGTTGTTGATGGTCAAACCCCAGCGGAAGCTGCCTTTGTCCGGCGCAAGCTCCCCGGCCAGAATCTGGAACAGGGTGGTTTTTGCAAGACTGTTGGCCCCGGCAAAGGCGATTTTGTCACACTTGTTGACAGTGAGGGTGAGATCCTCAAACATGGAAACCCCGTCGATTTCTTTGGAAAGACCCTTGATCTCCAGAATGACGTCACCACATGGCCGTTCCGGCTTGAAGACAATGTAGGGATATTTTCGGGAGGAAATCGGCATGTCATCGAGGGTGATCTTTTCAAGCAACTTCTTCCGTGAGGTGGCCTGCTTGGCCTTGGAGGCGTTGGAACTGAAACGCTGGATGAATGCCTTGAGCTCCTCCGCCTTGGCCTTGGCCTTTTTGCTCTCGGTCTCCTTCTGGCGGAAATGGAGCTGGCTGGCCTGATACCAGAAGTCATAGTTGCCCACATAGACCCGGATTTTGCCATAGTCGATATCCGCCATATGAGTGCAGACCTGGTTCAGGAAATGGCGGTCATGGGAGACGATGATCACTGTGTTTCGGAAGCGGGAAAGAAAATCCTCCAGCCAGGTGATGGTTTTAATGTCCAGCTGGTTGGTGGGCTCGTCCAGAAGCAGGATATCGGGGTTGCCGAACAGGGCCTGGGCCAGCAGTACCCGCACCTTATCATTGCCGTCAAGCTCCTTCATCTTTTTCTGATGCATCTCTTCCGGGATGCCGAGGCCGTTTAACAGCACCGCGGCCTCTGCCTCTGCCTCATAGCCGTTCATTTCACCGAACCTGGCCTCCAGTTCTCCGGAACGGATGCCGTCTTCCTCGGTAAAATCAGCCTTGGAATAGAGGGCCTCACGCTCAGCCATCACCTTGTAGAGCTTTTTATGACCCATGATAACGGTATTGAAAACGGTATGCGCGTCAAAGGCAAACTGGTCCTGGCTGAGCACCGCGATACGCTCTCCCCGCCCCTTGGTAATCTCACCCCGATCAGGCTCAAGCTGACCTGCCAGGATCTTCAGAAAGGTGGATTTCCCGGAGCCGTTCGCCCCGATCAGGCCGTAGCAGTTGCCAGGGGTGAACTTGATATTGACGTCCTGAAAGATGACCCTCTTGCCATAGGAGAGAGCAACATTGGATGCGGTTATCATGGTTGTATCCTAATAATAAAAGCCACAAGGAGACTCCCCGTGGCATAGAGTATTTTCGGTTAGTCCCTTAGTCGTAAAATTCGTGCAAAAATGGCAAAACAATTTAGTAAGCGTTCACTGAACGTCGAAATTAGAAAATAGAAATTGGAAATTTGGCCTCATGCTTTTCTCCCGAATTTCTAATTTCCAATTTCAAGCCGTGAACAGTTACAGGCTTTGAGCTTTGAGCTTTTCCGGCTTGTCCGGGTCAGGAAAAGCAGGGCTTAAAGTTGTTAATCTTCCTGAAGAAAAACGTCCTTCTTTTCTTCGGCAGGATCCTTCTGTTTCTCCAGCTTGCGTTGCTTTTTTTCCTCTTTCTTCTTTTTCTTTGCCAATTCTTTCTGGCGCTTTTGAAATGAATAGTTTGCTTTGGCCATGACTCTGTCCTTATTAATGCTTCGTGTTAGGCGTAAAAGACGCTGCCGTAAGAAAAGACCCCGCAGAATATGGGGCATTTGCAATGGTCGATATCAGTTCTTACTGCTGGACAACATTCTCCGCGGCCGGTTTCTTTCTTATCGGCATCTGCCGTGAAAATCCCACCCCTTTTTTCTTCACGCACATCCTCTTCTGCTTCACAGGCAAAAGCAGGGAGCACCTCGCGGAGCATCTTTTTGCCAAGATTGTGTTCAATGAGAGAAATCATCTTGCTGTCCTCCCCGCTGACAAAGCTGAATGCCTGACCGTTCCGTGCGGCCCTGCCCGTGCGCCCGGTTCGGTGGATATAGGCTGCGGTCTTCCCTGTACCGGTCTGCGCCAGGCCAAGGATGTCACGGCTCGCAAGGATCGGGGGGATAGCCTGTTTCTGAATCGGGGTGGGGGTGGTATAGCCACAGGCAGCAATGCCGGCGTTTATCTTCGGGTGAAACTGAAAATTTTTAAAACTCATTAATACTCCTATATATTTAGTGTTGATCTACCAGGGCTTTTCCCTGGTTTCTCGACCTGCGTATTCATTGAGATCCGCTGGTCATTCTTTTACTTGTTCTATGGAAATGGGGGGCTGGTGTATTGACTTTCAGAACAGGGCAGTGGGGTCTGAAAAAGGCGCCACAGTCAGTTTCCGACAAGGTGTGATAAAGGTTTACCACATAAAGTTTCATGCTGTTTCTCCGGTTTAAGTAATCAGCAGAAACTTCGACGGTAACGAACGATGTATGGGAAACAACGAGGTTAACGAGGACAACCTGAATGGGTTTGCTCCTACTTGATGGAATATTGATGGGTACAATACACTATTGCTGCAGATTTTGCAATAAAATTAAGAATAGAAAAAACCAGGGTCAAGCCCTGAATGTTGAATAAACAAAAGTCCTTTCGGATTAACCATTCATAATTCAAGACCCCGCTACTGCACTGCCGGGTTTTAGTTCCGGGGACACAATACTTGATTGTTTATTCCCCATGTTTTTCCATGGACCTTTCTGCCCAGTCTTTTTCTTCCGAAGTTGTCGCACCGGCAATAACTCAAGCCTGTCAATACGGAAACAGATAAGCTTGCCTAAAGCAGGCATTGCCGGTTCTCTATTCTACCCGAAACTCTTAATCCCTTATGAACCAAAAATACTCTCTCTTGGATACACGTCAGGGCCAGTTGATGGAATTTCTTCAGGAAGTTCAGGAACAACCTCTGATGTTGTTAATGACAGATAGTTCCCCGATCTGTCACACAGGACAGAGACTGTAATTTTAACTTCAAAATCAAGTTTATATGCAATCTGATTATCGTGTACGACAATGTCACCCTGTTTGTATTCCAAGTGATCCCGTATGCCGAGATCAAACTTATCTTTGAATATCTCTTCAATGTTTCCCCGGTCAATGTCACCGGTTATTGCGTTAATCAAATCTCTCTCTCCGTTTTTGATACTTTCAGAATCCGCAATCTTCACTTGAGTCACCTCTTCTCGTTTTTTAAATTTTTTATCGTCTGTTCCCCCGTCTCTTTTTCATGAAGTAATATAGGGAAATCTGTGTTGTGTGTCAAGTATATATAATGCCCGTAAACCTGTAACATTGCGAATACGTCTTTTGCTATTTATCCCTTGCTTTTTGCCGGCTATCTCTTCAAGAGGTGATCAGCAATCTTGTCATGGAGGCGCTGAGACGAAAGCTTGCTTCCTATAATGCCCACACGTATGGCTACAGTGGTCACATCCTTTGACTTATACTTGACCGATA
>JAUWNZ010000229.1 GCA_030612385.1 Pseudomonadota bacterium
CCTTAATCCACCCTACGAACTGTCGTCCCTACAGGACTTTTTGGAAAACATGTTCTCATCCCGGCAATAAATTGCCGGGCTATTTTCGAATGTCCCTAACGGGACAAATAATGTAATCCCCCTATTTATTGAGCTGATACCTATGGTTGGTTTAATTGGTTGGATTTGCTAACTAATTGAACCAATAGAACTAATCAAACCTTTTAAACTGCAAACCGGCTAACATGAAAAGTGTAAACTACTTTTACCTTGTTATGAAGGATGCCGAACTTGTCATATTAATTGTTTGTGACTTATATTTTAATAAATATGATACGCAAAATAATTTGTCAACATTTTGTGATACACAAACGTAACATTACTTTCTGATGTTTTCCCCACGGGAGCGGGTCAGGTTTATCGAAGATATACCTCGTAAAGCTTTTGCCATTTTCGCAAGAACTTTACAACTAAGGAACTAAATGGTGCCTGAACGAAAACTATCCAAAGTTGTCATTTCGAGCGGAGCGAGAAATCTTATGGCACTGAAAATACGTGAGTTTAAAGATTTCTCAGTCGTGAAAACTCCTTCGAAATGACAGAGTATCGTTGACAGGACAATAGCAAAATAGGCGATATATCCCTGCCGGCATGAAATGGCACCGTCGTTCCTCTACCATCCGGATGACGAAATTGTTTGTGAGAACCTTTTTGATGGACCTCAAGAAAACCGAGACTCTCAAGTATAGACGCAACTTTATTCGGTTTAAGTACTGGTACTGATCCCATAGCTATGCCACCATAACATTGTCTTCGCGACGGAATCGCTGGCTGTAAACTTCGTATTCCTGATCGAATTTGTTCTTTTGCGGTGTCACAAAGGTGGAAAATTCCCGGACTGCCTGTGCGGCAAGGGCACGACGATCAACGAGAAAGAGAATTCTTCGAGCGGTTTTTGATTCGAGAAGACGATAAATCTGCGATACGGTCAGGAAGGTCTTCCCTGTACCCGTCGCCATTGCAACGAGCATGGCCCGTTTGCCTTTCATAATGGCATCTTCAATAGCGTAGATGGCCTCTTCCTGATAAGGTCTTATACTTTCGATATCAATGGGATTGCTCGCAAGCCACTCAAGTCCATTTGCTCTATCATTTTCAAAGAATTCTTCAAGGGCATCTGCGGTGTGAAAATTTGATATTTGTCGAGAAATGTTCTTTTCATTCCGAATATCAAGATGCCAGATCACTTCACCGTTGGTAGCATAGAGAAAGGGCGCCCTGTATCCGTGCCACTTTCCGGGACCATCAAAGGCGCCTCTTGAATAGCGCTTCGCCTGTTCAAGAACGTTCTGAGGACCTACTTTCACTCTTTTTGCCTCGATGATTCCCAGCAGTTTTCCTTTTACGAAAAGTGCATAGTCGGCAGGGCCGTTTGCGGTCGGATATTCTTCAACGGCGTGGTGGTCGAGAGCAGAAGTATCTAACCCTTCACGGAATTTGACAATATCCCAGGCAGGTTTCAGGGCTCGCAGCTTTTTATTGATTCTACCTCGGCGGGTCTGCCATTCAAGTTCATCATGCATTGATCTGCCCTTTGATCAAATAATTGTATTTATTATACCTTGACAACGATAAAACCCCTCAATAAATCGGTATTTGGCTGATTTGGCAGTGTTGCCATTTTGGCCAAATGATTACGAATCGTTTCTCTGATCTGTCCCAATCTCTTTGCGATTCGGTCTTGTGGGATGCCGAGGCGGTTCATGCAATAGTTACGTCCTGACGCGAAGAAACATAACTGCCGCTGCAGAAGCGAATATGATATTCGCGACCCATGCGGACAGAAGGGGCGGCAGCGTTCCGGAACGTCCCAGAGACAGCGCAAAGGCAAAGACTATCCAGTAAGAAAAACCTGTGATTATACCGATGCTTATACTCTGCGCAACCCCCCCGCTCCGTTCCGATTTTAAAGAAAAAGAGACCCCTATGATCGCAAGGATGATGCTTACCAGAGGAAAGGCGATCTTTCCGTGCAGGTCTGCCAGATATCGTGTGGCATCGTATCCTTCAGCCTGTATCTTTTTTATATAATCCCTTAATTCCAGATAGCCCATCTCTTCAATGTCTTTCTGAACAGCCTTAAAATCTAAAGGCTTTTCGGGAATATCTATAACCCTTGAAGAAACACGCTCAATAGACGGAAAATCATCACTGTGAAACCTTGTTATGAGAAGATTATGGAACATCCACTTCCCATCTTCCCATCTTGCCTGCTTTGCGTCAATTCTCATAGTTAACTGAAACTCACGGTCAAGGTAATTTATGGTGACCCCCTTTAGTGTATCGGTGTCAGGGTCAAATATATTGAAGTTGTATATCGCGTCCCTGCTTCTGTACCAAATCTGATTCTGCTTGAAAGAACCAGGTTTCCCCTGTTTTTTCACCTCGACTCGCTTGATATATTCAGCCTTCCGGTTTGCATAAGGAGTGATGAATTCGCTGAAAAGAAAGGTGAAAATACAGACTATGACAGATATTATTATTACAGGAAGTGATGTTCTGTACAGGCTGATCCCATTTGCCTTCATGGCGATAATTTCACTGTGTTTCGACAGCATTCCAAAAGTCAGAAGAGAGGATAACAGAACAACGGCAGGCATCATCTGGGATATGATCATTGGAATTTTGAAGAAAAAATAGGAGATTATCTGGTAGAATGAGGCATTGTTGCTCAGTAACATCCTTATCCTCTCAAAAAAATCGATGATGAGGTAGAGGGATAGGAATGATGCAATCACAAGAAGGAATATCTTGATGAATTCTCTCGATATATACCGGTCAAGTATGGTCATGACAGAC
>JAUWNZ010000228.1 GCA_030612385.1 Pseudomonadota bacterium
CGAATGCTCACATGGTATCCTCTGAGCGTAAGATCAACAGGATCAACCAGGGGAGCATTGCGAACAACCTCCACCTTTGTTCCGGGAATAAATCCCATGTCCATCATACGCTGTCCGGTTGCGCCTTTTAGATTCACCTCCGATATGCGACAGACACATCCGGGTTTCATCTCATCCAAGGTCATAATACCCCCCCCCGTAATCCATTTTCCGAAACCATAATCCTTTGCGCCATTCCAGCGCCGATTGCCAGACGCGTCTCTTTGACAGCAACAATAAAAGGCCCTGGAGCGCCCCTTCTTATAACCGAGATCTCTGAACCCGGCCCCAGTCCCATGCTTGTCAGGCGCTGCTGCATCCCCCTTCCGCCGGCAAGTGAGACAATCCTTATTTTTTTACCGGTTGATACCATCGGCAAAGGCATTGCATAAGTTTCCATCTTAAATTCACTACCCTTTCTTAATATTTTAGGATTTGAAGACTATATTTGTCACTGTTAACTTTTTTCAGTTTATCGTATAAAATTAGATATGTCAAACTTAAAATGCAAAAAAAGTGTAACTACTCAGGTTCACGGTTCCACGGTTACATATCTTCAATACTAATTGCGATTATTCCCACTCTTTAAAAGAGCTTGATCAATTATGGTGTTCCTCTTGACATTCAGGGTAGCTATAAATATATTACTCTTGAAGTTTGGTGGCTTAGCGCTGCATCTTCTGCGAAGCCGCCGGGTTTGCGAGGAGTTATGGAAGATATCATCATAAATATATTCAAAGAGAGCAACCGTCTCAAAGAGATTTTTGTTAACGAGAATCTTGTAAAGATGATTAATGTTATCGACGCCGTAACTGAAGCTTTGAAGGCAGGGAATAAAATACTCCTTTTCGGAAATGGAGGAAGCGCAGCCGACGCCCAGCATCTCGCGGCAGAATTTGTGAACAGATTCGTCATAGAAAGGCCTCCTCTTCCCGCCATTGCCCTCAATACCGATACTTCGGTAGTAACGAGCATCGGCAATGACTATGGCTTCTCGGAAATCTTTGCCAAACAGATACGTGCCCTCGGAAAAAGGGGGGACATTGCCTGTGGTATAAGCACCAGTGGAAATTCTGCCAACGTTGTCAAAGGCATAGAGACCGCAAAAAACATGGGGCTGATAACTGTCGGTCTTACCGGAAGGGATGGGGGTAACATTGCCGGAATAGTTGACTATCTCCTGAATGTTTCGTCCAACAGTGTCCCTCGAATCCAGGAGGTTCATATTACAGCAGGACATGCCATCTGTGAAATGGTGGATTATAAGTTGTTTCAAAGACCGGACGTCAAATAGCGATATTGAGCATATTGCGATACGCTCTTAAATTCAATTAACGGGGTGCAATAGTTCCTTAAAAGGAACAGATGATATATGGAAGTGAAACCTGCAAAAGGCAGTAAAAATGATACTGCTGTGGATAACGGGGAAACAGGTCATCAGAAAAAGCCTGGCGAAGAAAAACCCTGTGACGAAGGTGTCAATGATCTCCCTGCAAGGCTTGCGGAAAAGGAGAAAGAAGCCGCTGAAAATTACGACAGGTTTTTGCGAGCGTCCGCAGAATTTGATAATTACAAAAAACGTGTCGTGAGGGAACGTATCGATCTCATTAAGTATGGCAATGAAAGCCTTATCAAAGATATGCTCCCGATAGCAGACAGTCTCGACAGGGCACTGAAACACACTATCGACACGAAGGATTTTGATGCCTTTATAAAAGGGTTGCAGCTTGTCCAGGAACAATTTCTCGGTTGTTTAAAAAATCATGGCGTGGAAGGGGTTGAAACAAAAGGCAAGGATTTTGACCCTAATGTGCATGAAGCGATGCTGCAGGTAGAGAGTGAAAAGTATGAGGAAAACAAAATCGTGGAGGAATTTGAAAAGGGATATATATTAAAAGGGAGACTATTAAGACCAGCCAAAGTATCTGTTTCCAAATGTATTAAAAAGGGGAACGATAACTAGTGCCCGAGCGAAAACTAGGATTTTTTGTTCAGATCAAGGAAGACGAAAATTTTAACCGCAGGAATACATTGAGTATTTTGAGGATTAAAATTTGAGTCTGACGCAGATATGGGCGAAAAAGACAGTTTTCGTTCAGGCACTAATTAGAAGATATATTAGGGAGGATCATTCAAAATGGGTAAAATAATAGGTATCGACTTAGGAACGACAAATTCATGTGTCTCCGTGATGGAAGGGGGAGACCCGATTGTAATAGCCAATCAGGAGGGGAACAGAACGACACCTTCGATGGTCGCCTTTACCGACAGCGGCGAGAGGTTAGTAGGACAGACTGCCAAGAGACAGGCGGTAACCAACCCGGAAAATACTGTATACGCAATAAAGAGACTTGTTGGAAGAAAATACTCTTCCCAAGAGGTTCAGCGCGATATTGCCATCACACCCTACAAGATTACCGAGGCTAAAAACAGAGATGCACAGATTACCATAAGGGACAAAAATTACAGCACACCGGAGATATCTTCAATGGTTCTGGTAAAGATGAAACAGACCGCCGAGGACTATCTTGGAGAGAAGATTACCGATGCAGTGATCACTGTTCCCGCATATTTTAACGATTCACAGAGGCAGGCAACCAAAGACGCGGGAAAGATTGCCGGGCTGAATGTCAAAAGAATCATTAATGAGCCTACAGCGGCATCCCTTGCATATGGTCTCGACAAAAAAAAGGATGAAAAGATTGCGGTATTTGATCTGGGCGGGGGAACCTTTGATATATCCATACTCGAACTGGGTGATGGTGTCTTTGAAGTCAAGGCAACCAATGGGGACACACAC
>JAUWNZ010000098.1 GCA_030612385.1 Pseudomonadota bacterium
ACATCCGCGAAAGGATATCTTTCAAAGATGCCGAAAAAGGCGAGCTTCTTTATCTTCAGTTTAGAGAAGACAGGCGTATAAATACCGCAAAGAAACTTTGTCAGATTTAATACGGAAAAATGCTCTCCCACAACTCCGATAAATTCATTTGTGATCTCTTCAGAATCAAAATCGGAAAGGGGCTTCAATTCCGTTGAGTTTTGAATTGTCACTTTTCCTTTTTTGCAGAATGAGCAATGACCGCAATGCTCTTTTTCGAGATTTTCTCCGAAATATTTTGCAAGCTCCATAGAGATACATGAATCATTTTCAAAAAATCTTATCATATCGTGTATTCTGCGAATCTCATGCTCTTCCTTGCTTTTAAAGAGATTATACATTTTTTCAGTAATCCTATCAATATTGAAAGCCTGGGTCTTTATGTCATAAACTTCGATTGCCTGCCTGGCTCGCAGTTCAATCCATCCCTTTTCTTCAAAAGACTCCAGGGCGATAATAATACGTTTGCGATCGGTATTATAGTTATAGCTGTTCAGGATTCCCTGAATATCAACATAAGTCCATATCTTCTTTGTAGAGCAGTGTTTGATAATAGTCGTGACAAATTGCTTCCTTTCCCCTTGAAAACTGTTAATGATATTTGCCGGTTGGCGATTGTATTTAAAAAAAAATTCCTCAAAATATGTGAATTTCGGTGTGATAATACCTTCCATGTCGAGATAAACAAGCAGTGTTTTTAGTGGAAGCATTCTGATATTGATCTCATTCGAAAGAGCCGCTAATTTAACTTCCAGGATAAACTCCGCGACGAAGAATCTCAATGATATCAGATTCTTCGCTATCGCTCAGAATGACAAAAGAGTATTTTCCCGACTTTTTACGAGACTGTCAACTTTGTGATTTGGGAATTCGGATTTACCTGAATCTGAGCTTCCACAGCTCCTCGGATTTAGCAGAGGGCAGGAACACATGTCAACACCAAAAACCTTCAACCAAAGCCAGTCTTATTGACATACCATGAATCTCCTGCTAAATATTCCAAATATGGACTTAGCGCCCTTCGGGCGGAATTTCTCGACGGGATTAACTGAATCTACATGATTTCTTAGCTTTTTTCATATCCTGATTATCTTGTATATCCTGTCAAAAAAGGAAATTTCTATACCAACAGCCATGAAGGAAAAAAAGTTTCTCAAAAAGAAAAAGCGTGAAAAAAAGGTCAGGGCTGACAGGTCTGAGCGGACAAAAAAATGGGAAGCGGAAGATAATTACTTGTGGGCTCGCAGTGAATACAGTGAAGGCAATCTCAAGACAGCGAGACTTTATGCGCAAAAGGCCATCAACTGTTACCAGAAACACCTGATGTCTCATCACCTCCTGGCGCAAATATGTATGGATGAGGATGACTTTGGCCGGGCGGCTGAGCTGTTTCGCAATATATTGAAATTCAGGCCCGGTGATGTTGAGTCGAGATTCTTCACAGGATACTGCCTGACACGCCATGGGTCTTACGAGGAAGCGATCGATGCCTTTCATGGATTTCTGGAGGCGATAAAGGAGAAACGACTAGATAAGAGGCTGCGCTTGCTTAAGAAAGACGCATTAAACGAGATAGAAAAATCTACCGGGATTCTAAAGTACCGTGCTGACGCTGAAGGTTCGGCGCCGCGGGTCCAAAGACAGATCCAAAAATCTCCCGCAACTGAACCACACAGGCAGGAATCCCTGAAAAAAGAGGTTCCTCTGCAGGAAGACCATCCATCTATAGACCTTTCACCTTTCAAGGACAAGAGCCCGCTCAATCGAGGCGTGGAAGTTAAGCTAATTTCTGTGGATGGCGATTTTACCAAGAGAATAAACCGGGAAGAATATGACCCATTTGAAGACTACAATCTTCATCTGCAATATCAGCGCCTTCGCCTCGTAAAAGAGTTCGACGAACTGCTCTGTCTGGAACATCTCCGGAATATTGATAAATACTGGTACCAGATCGAGACTGTATCCAACGTACTCAAGCGGTTTCGGGGAAGGGTGCTGCTCGCTGACGAGGTGGGGCTGGGAAAGACCATCGAGGCCGGTATGCTCCTGAAAGAGTACATCTTGAGAGGAATGATAAAGAAGACGCTCATCCTGACTCCCCCTTCCTTAGTTTCTCAGTGGCAGGAAGAGATGCAAAGCAAGTTTGACCTTGAGTTTTCCACAACGGACGATATTCTTTACCGTGAGACCCCTCAGGATTTCTGGCGCAGGCAGGATAGCGTTGTTGCCTCTATCAATACTGCCAAGTCCCGGAAAAATTTCGAGACAATTACCTCCATAGACTATGATCTGGTGATTGTCGATGAGGCGCATTACCTGCATAACAAGAGAACTCTGAATTACAAACTGGTCAATTCCATAAAGAAGAAGTTCATCTTTCTTTTGAGCGCAACCCCCGTCCAGAATAATCTCATCGAACTGTACAACCTGATTACCCTTCTCAGACCGGGAACCCTCGGCACCGAAATGGAATTTAAGAAGGAGTATGTAAAGAGGGGAAATCTCCGTGCGCCGAATAATCCTGAAAAGTTAAGGAAGCTCCTGCGGGATGTCATGGTCCGCAACACCCGCTCGCTGGTCGATGTCAGGCTGCCGAGACGTTTTGCGACCACCCTTTACGTGGAACCGCTGCCAATAGAGAAGGAGGTGTACCGGCAGGCAAGCAGTTTTATAAGGGACTTTTACAGTGAAAAAGGAGAGCGGGAACAATTTACAATCACCAATCTTCAGATGGCGGCTGGAAGTTCTCCCTTTGCCCTCGGGGAATCCATCAGGAATCTGCTGGAAAAGAGGACTAATCTGCGTTCAGATGATCGCCGGCGACTATCTGATATCCTTTCCAGGATCAGAGAGATCGACCATGATTCATCCAAAGGAAACCAGCTCACGGAACTCATCGGGAGAAATGAAGATAAAAAGATAGTCTTTATCAGATATGTAAAGACGCTCGAGTATCTGAGCAACCTGCTGCGCAGCATCGATTATCCTTTTGCGGTGTTCAGTGGGAGTATGACGCTTCGGGAGAAGGACAGATCCATCTCGGCATTTCGGGATGATGTCCCCATCCTTCTCAGCACTGAGACGGGCGGAGAGGGTCGAAACCTCCAGTTTTGCAATACACTGATCAACTATGATCTTCCATGGAACCCGATGCGACTCGAGCAGAGGATAGGGAGACTGCACCGCATAGGCCAGAAGCGCGATGTCTATGTCTTCAATCTCTGTATGTCGGGAAGCATCGAGGATTATATGATGAGAATACTGGACGACAAGATCAATATGTTTGAGCTGGTCATAGGGGAGATAGACACCATCCTCGGCAACCTCGGATCAGATAAAGATTTCAGCAACATTGTCATGGACCTGTGGGCCGGTTCAAAAGATGATTCGGAACTTAAGGCAAATTTTGACCAATTAGGTGAGGAGATCGTAGCGGCCAGGAAGACGTATGAAAAGACCAAAGAATTAGATGAGATCATATTTGGTGAAGATTATGAGGTTTGAGGATTGATGGATATTCAGGGCCTAATTACAAGAATCCTTGAGAGGCGCGGTTGTCTCGTCGAGGCGACCGTTGACAACGCTGTACAGATACTTTTCCCAAAAGAACTGCAGGAAAGACTTTCAGTTGGTGAGATTGGAACCTTTACATTTCAAGGTGGAGACGGAAATCATTATGAAAATGACCTTATCGATTCCCTCGGATCTCTGGTCTCTTCAAGAGGATTATTTGCGGCAGTGTCACTTCCCCACTTGAAGCCCGTCATCAAGAACCCTGAAAAAATCCTTGAGAACAATCTAATCGTTCAAAACGGCATCTTCCGTTTCGTGGGTCATGAAGTAAAACAGCTCAGCTATCTGCTGATGAATTTCAGGGTCAGCGCCGTTTCAGATACAAAGGCAGAGCGTATTCTGACGATAGCGCTCAACGAACAGACCGATACCGTTCCCCTGGAAATCGAGGAAAGATTGAAAGGTGAACTGGAAAACGCCTCGGATAATCTTCCCGATCAAAGGACTTCGGATATAGCAGGGTCTCTGGAGAAAGGGAGAGAAATAGCCGGCAGATTGGCGCTCCTTGAATATCAGGATTTTTTGAAGAGTTTAAACAGGCGGCTCAATCGTGATGTGAAAAGGCTTCAGGAATATTATGGCACGATCGCAGGAGAGATAGAGAAGACCCTGAAAAAGAAGGGAGTTAAAAAAGAGGATATCGACAGGGGGTTGTCCCGGCTGGAGGCGACAAAGACAGAGTATCATAAAAAAATCGGCGATGCCCGTGACAGATATGCCCTGGAAATCCTGATAGAGCCGGTTAATGTTCTTCGCGTCTTTATGCCGGCTTCCGTTCTCAGGGTGGATCTGCAGCGGCGTAAAAACAGGATGCCTGTGGAGATACCCCTGAATCCGATAACCAACAGGCTGGAGCATCTCATTTGCACGGGCTGCCATCAACCGGTCCTCAGCTTTTATCTCCGAGATGACATGCGTCTGCTCTGCCCCTCCTGTTATCCTGACTGTGGGTTATGTAAGTAAGGCAAAGGTGATGCTTATTTCTTGTCTGAGTGGGAAATAGGTGTTTCAATCCTTGTTTTAATGGATGTGGCTCTTCAAGTTTCTTCATGCTGCGGGATATCAAGATAATTCTCAAAATATGTAAACCTCGGACAAAACAGAAACTCAAGAATATCCGAGGCAGTTATAGAAAACCCTGACCTGGTATCACAATTATCGGCAGTTTCTATATTTTCTGTCAATACGTCAGCCACTGAACTTTACTTTCCTATCTGTTTTCTTTTTCCGACATATTTCAAATATTCGGAAAACAGGAAAGGGTTAATATCTTTCATGCACCTGCGGATATCTATGAAGTCAATCCCTCTGATAAGTCTCATAAATGATTCATTGTCACAGAGAATAATGGCTCTAAAAAATAACCTGGATTCTATGTTAGATGCCGGTTCTTTTAAATACGCCTTTTGTAACGCAAGATATTCGTCCACAAATTCTTGGAGTCCCTCGTTAAGTTTTATTATTTTGGGTTTAAATAGGCCCTGAATACAGGCATAACTCGGAAGCCATTCAGTGGCCGATGATTTATTCATATCAAATGTCTTAATAAGATGATCTATCAGTTTTAAAAATTCTTTGTCCTTTATCTGTCCCCAATCTATACCGGCAGGGTCAATTAAACATGCCTCTAAATAGCACCGCCTGGCAACATCCTGTTCTTTCCGTAAAATATAAGCGTCACCAAGATAACCATAAATCGCAGCATTATCAGGCGTTGCGAGAATGCAGGCCTGAAGGGATTCAATGGCCCTGTCATACAGCCCTGCTTGAATATAAACATAACCCATCGGAATGTTATTGAAAAGATAGG
>JAUWNZ010000240.1 GCA_030612385.1 Pseudomonadota bacterium
ATTGCGATGTAAGCGCCCGCCATAAATCCCCGAAGTAATAACTGAAATACTGAGAGTTTCGACTTGTATGTCCCTGCCTTTGCCGCAAGACCTACCACAACTGGTGGTGTGTTAAATGCCATACCTTCTCCTCCTTCTTAAGTGTATTTTCAACTTATCAACTTAAAATTATCACACAAAATATTCGCAATCACCTCATCCTCGAACATAACCGGTCTGGCAGCAGCGCAAGTATGCAAATATCTATTTGCGCTAACTGGCAAACGTCTCTTTCATCTCTTTTTTCCATACACAGAGCAACTTGCCTCCATGCTCCTTGGCCTGAATCAATTCCCATTCATGCTCCCCTTCTTCGTCAAACGTTTTCTCCAATGCATCGAGAGAACCTCCTGCTCGACGCATAGCTGCTTCAGCCATCTCCGGAGGGAGAACGGCATCCAAGTCTACAATAGTTGTTTTATATTTCCATTTTGCCATGTTAACACCTCCTCAAAATTTAAAATAACTAAAAGTTAATAGTCTCGCAAAAAGTCGGAAAAATACTCCTTTGTCATTCTGAGCGATAGCGAAGAATTTGATGTCATTGAGATTCTTCGTCGCTTCGCTCCTCAGAATGACACTGCGTGGACTTTTTACAATTTCATCAAAAGTTTCAACCTGCAGGTTCCCGCATCAGATGCAAGACCTGTCACCTTTGGCGGTGCGCTGTAAAACTTTTCGCACCAAGGTCACGTAAAGGCTGTTTTGTGATTTCGTCTCTCCACAGCCCCACCTCCTCCATAACCGGCATTCAAGAAAAAAATTCTTATGCGTTCACCGCAGAGCTCGCAGAGAGCGTAGAGAAACTATTCTTGTAAACCAAGAACTAATCCGGACACCCCGGAAAAGCTGAAAGCTTTTTGTTGGGTTTCGCGCCTCAACACAACTAATAGCCCATATCTGAGCAGTTACGCACGGACAAACAAGTTTGTCCATGCCACCCGCCAGTTAATCATAAGTTAATTGTTTTGTCGTCTCTGCGTTCTCTGCGGTGAATAATTCCTACGCCGCCTCTACCTTAACCGCACAGACCTTATATTCAGGGATCTTGCCAATGGGGTCGAGCGCAGGATTTGTAAGCAGATTAACAGCAACCTCCCTGAAATGAAAGTTCACAAAGATAACGCCTTCCGGTGATCGATCGGTCACCTTTGCCCTGGCCTCAATGCTGCCACGCCTCGTAGTCAGTCTTACCAGTTTACCGTCCTCAACGCCATATTTTTTCGTATCCAGAGGATTGATCTCTACCAGGCTCTCCGGATACCTCTCAGAAGGTCCTTTGGCGCGACGTGTCATTGTCCCTGTATGGAAGTGATAAAGGACTCGGCCGGTCGAAAGGATCATCGGATACTCATCATCAGGAAGCTCAGCCGGTGGTATATACTCGACAGCGTGGAATAACCCTAATCCACGGGTAAACTTCTCCTTGTGCAGGTATCTTGTCCCTGGATGATCCACGTTCGGACAGGGCCACTGAAGCCCCTCTTTTTCGATCCGTTCATAAGTAATCCCGCCATAACTCGGCGCTACCTGGTTAATCTCATCCATGATTTTACTGGCGGATGCATAACTCATCGGGTAGCCAATCCTTGTTGAAAGATCGGAGATGATCTCCCAGTCGGTCCTGGCATCTCCAGGAGGAGGAACAGCCTTTCTGATCAGTTGAACCCTCCTTTCGGTGTTGCTGAAGGTGCCGTCTCTCTCCGCAAAGCATACCGACGGCAGCACAACATCGGCGATCTGCGCAGTCTCAGTGAGAAAGATGTCCTGCACCACGAGGATATCAAGGTTTTTCAATGCCTCTTCCACATGTGTCAAATCGGGATCGGAGAGCATCGGATTTTCACCCATGACGTAAAGCCCCTTGATATCACCTTTATGCGCCGCATCCATGACCTCTGTAATGGTAAGTCCTGGTTTTGCAGGAAGAGAAACGCCCCACGCCTTCTCAAATTTTGCCCTTGCCTCATCGTTGGCAACCTGTTGATATGCGGGAAATACATTTGGAAGAGCGCCCATATCACAGGCGCCCTGAACGTTATTCTGTCCCCTTAACGGGTTTACCCCTCCGCCTTCGATACCCATGTTCCCGCAGAGCATGGCCAGGTTGGCGCAGGATTTGACATTATCCGTGCCGGTTGTATGCTGGGTAATACCCATTGCGTACAGTATGGCAGCGCTTTTTGCCGCCCCATACATACGGGCTGCTGTCTTAAGATCTTCTGCCGGTACCCCGGAGATCCCCTCCACATATTCAGGGGTGTACTTCGCCACCACCTCCTTTAGCGCTTCAATGCCTTCGGTGCGCTTTTCGATGTAATCCCTAGCGAGAAGACCTTCACTGATGATAACGTTCATCAAGCCATTGATAACAGCCACATCGGTGCCAGGCCTCTGGCGAAGCCATATATCGGCATATTTTGTCAATTGAATATCTCTCGGATCGATCACAATCAATTTGGCTCCATGCCGGCGAACTGCCCTCTTCACCTTTGATGATATAACCGGATGGTTCTCGGTCGTATTTGTGCCGATTGCGAGGATCAGATCTGTAAACTCTATTTCGTCAACGGAGTTTGTCATTGCGCCACTTCCGAATGCAGCGGCCAGACCGGCCACTGTAACGGAGTGTCAGAGACGGGCACAGTGATCGACGTTGTTTGTTCC
>JAUWNZ010000063.1 GCA_030612385.1 Pseudomonadota bacterium
GGCGGGGAGCGTGCAGGGTATAATAGATGGAATGCTTGCGCTGGCGAATTCAAAATATGGTGACAGATACATCTTCTCCGGGTCAAAAACGGACGTGCAGCCATTTTCCTCCGGAGAATCTATCGATGCAACCATAGAAGATCCTGTTGCGGCTGAAGGGAATAATTTTAATGGTGGTGTATCCGTAACCGAGGGCGCAACTTATGATGGGTCTGTGAACAAGACTTATGTGGTCAAGATTACTGCGTGGGATGCGGACAACTCTAAAGCAACTTATAATGTGTCCGATGATGGGGGGGCAACCTGGGTATTGCAAGAACAACCTTTAGATTTGAGTGGCGATGGCACGGAAGCAACCGGTGACATCGGTGACGGCATAAATTTGACCTTTACTGATGATGGAGATGGAGCGCCGCTGAACGTCGATGACATCTTTTACGTAAACGGCCTAACCCCCGGATACTACAACGGCAATGCAGAAGATCTCAAGGTTGCTATAGGGAAAAATGAGACCATAAGTTACAATATCTTGGGGGAGTCTGCCTTTACAGATAAAGGAGAAGGTACCGTTGATGTATTCCAGATTCTTAATGACTTGAAGACGGCCCTTGATGGAAATGATCCGGATGGCATCAGCGCACAGATAGACAAACTCGAGGATGCGGAGGAACAGATCAATCTTAATATTGCCAGATGCGGGACCAGAATCAACAGAATGGAAGCTGCAGAGGGAAATCTTCTGGATCTCGATTGGAAGGTAACCGAGTTGATGTCAAACACTGAGGATGCTGATATTGTTGAGCTTGCCACTGATCTGGCCATGAAGGAGATGGCCCTGCAGGCATCCTATAGAATAGCGGCGACAATTGGACAATCCACAATACTCAATTTCCTTAAATGAGTGGGTAAGAATATGGGTATCCGTTCACCGCAGAGAGCGCAGAGAACGCAGAGATGACAAAACAATTAAGTAGCCGTTCACGGCTTGAAGGGTTCAAAGGTTTTAACCCCTGAACCCTGAACCCTGAACCCTGAACCCTGAACCCTGAACCCATATTAAATGATCGGTAGTTAATTGACATGTTGATCCTGACACGGAAGTTGGGTGAATCTATAACAGTAGACGATGATATTAAGATAACTCTGCTGGATATAAAGGGGAAACAGGTAAAGATAGGAATCGATGCCCCGAAGGAGATTACCGTCCATCGTGAAGAGGTTTATCAAATGATTAAGGAACAGAATATCCAGGCATCAGGAAACAACGATCTGGCTGGTCAGGAACTTTGCAATATATGGAACAGGTTAAAGAAGGTAATGTCAGAAGAGTGAATGGGGAAGGGGGGAATCTTGTGAAACTGTCAACAACCCGATTCGGGTATATTGAGGTAGATGAATCACGAGTAATAATGGTAACTGAAGGGATTCCGGGATTCGAACACTTAAAGCGGTATGCAATACTTCCCCTGGATAAAAAGACACCATTCTGGTGGTTTCAATCAGTTGAGGATGGGGGAATAGCCTTTGTTGTTGTGGACCCTTATATTCTTAAACCGGACTACAATCCGGTTATAAGCGAAGATGACATGAGATTTCTCAAGATAGAATGTAAAGAAGATATGGCCTTAATGGTAATTGTTACAATTCGTTCCAATCCGTTTGTTGTCTCTGCGAATCTCAGGGCTCCCATTGTTGTTAATTTAAAGAAGAGGCTGGCGAAACAGATTGTCCTCGGCAACTCGAGCTATCCAGTTTGTTATAACATGGTGAGCCGTGAACCCGTAAATAAAGTTCGTTGTCCTGAGCGAGACCTAATGCAGCAGTGGCAGCCCCTCCCGGTTTCTCTGTAATAAAAAATTTTATAACATTTAGATCTTTCAAAGAGACTCTTTTTGACAGGATTAACAGGATATTCAGGCTTAAAACATCAAAACTTATCCTGTAAATCCTCATCAAAATCCCTTACTTTACGTTTGATTTCAACTTTCCGTTCACCAAAATTAATAATTAAACCTAAGAGGTTTTCCCCCTAACAACAAGATAATTAACCACATGAACTCCATGGGCCTGAATGCTCCACCTTACCGCCTTCAATTCTAAAATGATCATATCCTCTACTATGATGTCAGCAACAAATTCTCCAACAACTTCATTATCGTAGAATAAGAAACAGCAGGTAAACCGGATTTTCTCAGTTCTATGAGCAACCATTTTTCGTAAACAGATTCCAGAAAACCATAACTTATTCGGTTGTAAACCTTATATGCACAACCAAATGGAGACTTAACCTTATTTGTTCACTTGAAACCTGTCTGCGTGCTACGCACAGGCAGGCAAAATCTTGTTTATCCTGTTATCCTGTCAGGATTTTTTTCAAAGGGCTAAAGTGTTACAAAATTTTTTCATTTCTTCAAGGCTCAGGCAGTTGATGCAATCCGATAGCTCCATCCATCCTTTTCTGGCGATGTTGATCCCGAAATTGATGTCGTAAAGACCGGTGGCGCTATGCGCATCAGGATTTATGGCTATCTTTACCCCCTGTCTTTTGGCGTATCTGCAGTATCTCCAGTCCAGGTCAAGCCGGTGGGGATTAGCATTCAGCTCTATGACCTTTCCCCTCCGGGCTGCAAAATCGATAATCTTCTCTATGTCGATCGCGTAGGGATCCCTGGCCAATAGTAGCCTTCCGGTAGGATGCGCAAGAATGGTTGTGAATTTATTATCGAGCGCCCTCATGATGCGTGAGTTCATCTCGTTTTCAGACATGCCGAAATGTGAATGGACGGCTGCGATGACAAAATCGAATGTGGCCAGGATGTCATCATCATAATCGAGGCTTCCATCCGGCAGGATATCTGACTCAATTCCTTTAAGTATGTGAAACTTATCCTCTCTTTTGTTGATTTCGTCTACAATGGTGTGTTGTCTTTTGATCTCATCCGTTGAAAGCCCCCCGGCATACTGAGCAGATCGACTGTGATCTGAGATTCCTATGTATTCCATACCCATCTTTTTTGCAGCTTCGATTATCGCTTTCAGTGAATCTGAACCATCGCTGGCATCGGTGTGGATATGCAACAATCCACGTATATCTTTTGTTTCGATCAGGTCTGGAATTTCACCTCTCTCTGCTGCTTCTATCTCCCCCATATTTTCTCTCAGTTCCGGTGGAATGAAGGAAAGTCCGAGGGCAGAGAATATATCTTTCTCACTTTTGCAATGTATGATGCTATTTCCCCTGTAGAGGCCGTATTCGTTCATCTTGATTCCCATCTCTTTCGCCCGTCCCCTCATTGCCACGTTATGTTCCTTGCTACCGGTAAAGTGGTGAAGGGCATAAGGAAATTCTTCTTCTGTAACTATCCTCAAGTCGCTATTTATGCCGGATTTCAGGAGAACGCTTACCCTGGTCTCGCCTTTAAGCGTTATATCCTGTATTTTGGGAAGAGCGGTAAAAAAATTGGATAAAGTTGAGCGGTCTTTTGCTGAAACTAAGATGTCAATGTCCTTTATGGTCTCATTACATCTTCTGATAGAACCGGCCAGGCTTGCCGATATGACATCTTCCCGCCTTTGAACGGAGTTGAGTATGCTGTTCGCTTCGGTGATAATATCGGCATAGAGGTGCTTTTCTTTGTATCTCTTTAGCCGTTCGATTCCTGTAAGAATCTTATCCTGCGTTTTCTTTCCAAATCCTTTGAATTCCACCAGCCTGTTTTCAGCGCACGCATATTCAAGTTCACCGATGGTTTCAATTTTCAGTTTTTCGTAAAGTATCCTTATCTTCTTTGGGCCGAGACCCTGTATCCTCAGCATTTCTATATGATCTTGGGGGATAGAACTCTTAAGCTTTTCATAATACTTCAGAGTTCCCGTGGTCACAAGCTCCGTGATCTTCTGATTGAGGGCATCGCCGATACCCTTTATTGAAGACAGCTTTCCTTTACTGACAAGAGTGCTGATCTCCTGCTCTGCAGACAGGATGTTTCTCGCTGCATTGTAGTATGCCCTGGATTTGAACGGTGTTTCTCCCTTCAGTTCCAGGAGCTTACCGATATCTTCCAGCACCCTGACAACCTCTTTTTTTGTTATCATTTCACTCACATCTACGGTTGGGTAAATAGGGGATCGAAGAATAGAATGGCGGGGATAAATTACTGTAATTAAATCATAAATAATTCACCAGCTTTGCCGGTAAGAATTGAAAAGGCTCTGCCGTTTCGAACATTCTGGTTTTGACGAGAAATTCGAAATTCGAAAATCGAATGTCAAAATGGCCTAAACATGCAAGCCACCCGTTTCTCAGGGACTAAGAACTGCATGGGAATGTTTTGGTCATTTGATATCGCTTCGAGTTTCGTGCTTCGATATTTGAATTTATATCTGGTGGACAACCATCGCCGTTGGTCCATTTAGTGGGCTTCCTCGCACCGCCAATTCTACAAGTGGTTGCTGATCATTCAGAGTTTATTATCGCGGCAATGGTCTTCTTGCTACTCAACCCTTACGCCTACCATGTCAACACGTCGATTGAGAGCCCGACCTTTTTCGGAATTATTTGAGGCAACAGGTTCACTCTCCCCGTAAGCCTCCATAGTGACCCGTTCTGGAGCAATTCCCTGTCTTTCTAAAAGATACTTTCTTACAGCCTTTGCTCTTTTCAGAGAAAGATTATGGTTATATTTTTCCGTGCCTGTACTGTCGGCGTGACCTGCTAAGATGATCATCGCTTTTGGCAGACTTCCTTTCAGCGCCGTTCCAATCTCGTCAAGAAGGGAACAATAAGGAGGATTGATATCAGCAGAATCTAAGTCAAAATGAACGACAGGCCCATTCTTCGAAGAAAGGTAATTGTCTAAGTGAATATATTTTATTCCACCTTTTTCCTTTAAGCCCAACCATTTTCTGGCGACTTTGTGTCCTAACCCGGCTGCAATCTCCATGTCGCTTCTCGCCTGTTCGTTATTGATCATAAAAGCATTTACAAGTCCGCGTTCATAGTAGGCATCGGCATTTTTCGAATCAAGCTTTATGACAGCACTAAAGTCCTCCATGGCCTCTACACAGTTGCCCGGTTTCAGGGAAAAAGATACTTTACCCTTGCGGAAATAAGCCTGTGCATATTTTGAATTGAGGTCAATTGCCTTTTTATATGCCGCGATTGCCCCTATAGGATCGTTCTGTTTTTCAAGATCGGTTCCCCTTTTAAACCACTCCTCTGCCGTCGTAGCCCCTGCGGATTGCCAGAAAATTACGAAGACAAAAATAAGAACAGAACAAAAAAGGATTTTTTTCATAACGCACCCCGTTTTTATGATTTGGTTGGTAAAGAAACCTCCCTCCACTTGGGAAGGCCATTGAAAGTTTTCTTATTACAACAGGAGAATGTCTTCCTGATTAATCTGCAATAGACAGAATCACTGCAAATTCAGCGAAGCAATCTCCGGCCACTTGCCGTACTTTTCGAATCACAAGATAGGGAGGGGATCCGTTTTATTACCACCCTTTGTATCCTAATAAACCCCTCTGATGTGGTTTACGATCAACTTCACCGTCTCATCAGCCTTTGCCAGGGCATCTGCTTTAAGCTGAAGAGACTCCTTTTTTGAATTCTCAATCTGGTTATCCGCCTCTTTAACGGCTTCGTTGATAATTTTATCCCGCTCTATTCTGCTTTCATCCACAGGAAACTCTGAGGATAGTATCTCGCCGGCCTTTTTTCCGGCATCGTGGAGTACCTGTCCGGCCCTGACCCTCGTCTCCTCGAGGAGCTTCTCCGCCTCGCTTTCGATTTCCCCTATCGTGGCAAGCATCTCTTCCTCAGGCATGACATGAGCCGTGCATTATTATTTGCCCAGATCCTCGTATCTTTTAATGACAATATATATGCCATGGTCAAAGATGCGTATTGTTTTATTAATGCTTCCCACCGCCTTTTGCTGATCAAGACCTGTAAGAACGACTGCCTGGAAATCGGCATATATCCACATGTGCCTTCTCATCATAATGAGGGCGTATATGGCTTCGTGCAGGGGGATGCCTTCCTTATGTCTCTCTTCAGCGTACTTCGTAAAATAATCGGATATTTCGGTATATGGCTTCTCGCTAAAGTATATCCGTCCCAGATTCTTATAGAAGTCCATGGCATGCAGGACACACTGATCCTGCATTATAGAATGATACGATGGTGTTCTGGGATTTGACCGCACTGCTTTGCTCCACTGGCTGGAAATTTCTTCCGCATGTTGTTCTGTGACATTGATCAGCTTGTCTTCAAATGCTCTCATTAATATACCCTCCCTTTTTTAAGTTTTTAGCAGGAATTCTAAAGGAAAAAAACGTACTGTGTAGTTGTTCTTAGCGCCTTTCTCACTATCCTCAACTGAGATCTGCCTATCGTTATCATGTTTTGTTTACACACTACAAACATACCGAGAACCTTTGAGAATATCTTCGCTTCAATCCCCTTCTTTGATCTTATGGTCACCCAGTTTTGATCCGGGCTGACCTCAATAATCAAGGGAAGCAGAAGAGAATCTCGCTCGCAACTATCTAACATTTGGGATAGATAGTCAAGTTCTTTTCTTTTGAAAAAATGTATGCCGCCGTCATTGCATGTCACATGGGGGTGTTCCTCCTTCAAGAGTTCGGTGAGTGATCTTTGTTTGCGTGGGAGGTGTGCATTCAGGGCTCTGAATTCGCCCTTCAGGCGCCCTGCAAAATTATCAATAGGCATGTGCTTCTCTCTGCTCGATTAGCAGCTTGACCCGCTTGAGCCGTGCGGACTCTTCACGGTCCCTCTCTTCAAATTTCATGGTTAAGTACCTTATGGTGGCATCGAGATCCGGGATCACGATATGCTCCAGGGCGTTATTAACCCTTTTTACTTTATTGATCTCCATCCCCAGGAGTTCTAAGGATCTCTGAAGTTCGGCCAGTTCGACAGAGGTTGAAAGACATTTTTGGGAGAGCATGGCGGTATGATCCATAATGGAAGATGTGCCGGCCTGATTCTGCGCATCCAATTGCCGATCATCGGTCTTTTCAATCTCGAAAAGCGGCAAAATAACCCCCGCAACATTTCTTGTCATGGT
>JAUWNZ010000255.1 GCA_030612385.1 Pseudomonadota bacterium
AGCCTAACCCGGACAAGCCGGAACCGGAAGTCGGAAATCAGGCGGGTGGCATGGACAAACTCGTTTGTCCGTGCGTAATTATTCAGGCTGAAAGCTCAAAGCTTTTTGTTGGGTTTCGTACCTCAACCCAACCTACAACTAAAAAATATTGGTGCCACATCTTTCCGCCCCTATCAACTCATAAACTCGTATCATCTCTCCCAAATTTCTAATTTCTAATTTCAGTGAACGCTTACCGTGGATTGAGACCAACATTTCAAAAATGTAACCCCCTGTTTATTGAGCTGATACTACAATATCTTTTATTCCCTCCGTCAACCGTTCCCTTCTACTCTTTTCAGCCACATATATGGATCTTAATTTGTCAATGGCCGAATCCAGACTGTCATTGACAATTATATAATTATACCACACAATCTCCTTTATTTCATCCATTGCCTTTTTAAAACGCCTTTCAACGGCCGCTTCTTCCTCAAACCCCCTTTGTCTTAACCTTACTTTCAGTTCACCAATAGAGGGTGGCAGAACAAATACAAAGATGCCTCCTGTGTAATTTTCCTTTAATCCCTTTGCGCCATGTGGATCGGTATCCAGTATAAGATCATAACCCTTTTCCAGGAAATCTCTCATTGTTCTGCCGGATGTCCCGTACAGATATCCGTAATTTTCTGTCCATTCGGCAAATTCCCCCTCATCTATCCGTTTTCTAAACTCACTCTCATGAATAAAATAATAATCTTTGCCATTCTCTTCTCCGGGGCGAGGTGGTCGTGTGGTATATGAGACTGAAAACCGCACATTCGGCAGCATCTTCAAAGCCCCTTTACAGATAGAAGTCTTACCGGCGCCTGAAGGAGCGGACACTACAATAAACAATCCCTCTTTGCTGCTTCCGGAATCCCTGTTTTTCTTCATATCCATCCAACTGACCCCTCATCGTAACAGTTCACGAGTTCACGGTTGATAACTTTTACCCGTTGTAACTATTCAGCCACCGATCTACGCGGATTATCACCGGTATTTTTTCTCCTATTTCCTGTCTCTACGCAGTTATTTCGTATCTTCGCAATTTTCGGACTTTCGTAATCGTTTTAAATTCTTTTGCCGTTCGACTGAGCTCACACCGAAGCCATTTCTGCAAGAACCTTACAACTAATAGACTAACAGCCTTCAGCCTACCCACCTGTATAGTCACCTGATTTCTTTGTATTTAAACCTATCTGCGTTCATCTGTGTGAATCTGTGGCTGAGTAGTTACTTTCATTCAACATTAGACGCCTGTTCCCTCAACTTTGAAAGTTCATCCTTGATTTCAATCACCTTGCGAGCTATCTCCACATCGGAGCTCTTGGAACCTATGGTATTTACCTCTCTGTTCATCTCTTGAAGCAAGAAATCCATCTTTCTCCCCACAGCGCCACTGCCCTCCAACATCTCACAGAATTGACCGATATGGCTCTCAAAACGCACGATCTCCTCTGTAATATCACTCTTCTCGGTCATAATCGCAACCTCCTGACACAACCTCTGCTCATCAAGTTCAACCTCTTTTAGTAATTCCTTCAGGCGGGCTGAAAGCCTCTTTTTATACTCGGATATGACCTGCGGCACCCTCGATTTTACGGAATTCAGACAATCCCTTATAATGTCAAGTCGCGACAGGAAATCCCTGTAAATGGCATCCCCTTCCTTTTCTCTCATCTCAATTAGCGCATCGATGGAAGCGTCGAGGGTTTTTTCAGTCTCTCTCCAGACAGCTTCCATATCCACCTCAATCTCGGCAGGAACAAAGGCATCTTTAAGCCCGGCAATCATATTCAAGGATACTTCATCCTTAAGACCAAGCTCCTTCCTCATTTGAGTCAGTAAAGAATGGTAGCTGTGAATAAGTGGAAGATTCAACTGGAGTTTCCCTTTATCTTCCAGATTAAGGCCTTCCACAATTTGAACATTTACATCTATTTTCCCTCTAATCAACCTTTCTCCAGTTTTTTTCTTGATCTTCCCCTCTACGGAAAAGAATTTGTTAGGAATATGAACAAAAATATCCAGGTAGCGATGGTTGAGCGCTTTAATCTCTACAATCAGCTTCCCACTTTCCAGAACCGATTCCGTCCTGCTGTATCCGGTCATGCTTCTTATCATGTGAAAATTTTCTCCTCAATTCCCATCCGCAGATTAGAACGTTGAAATTAGAAAATAGAAATTGGAAATTTTGCCTTCATGCTTTTGTACTGTCAACATTTGGTTGAGTGGTCGAGTGGGAAAATGGTCGAGTGATTAACTACTCGACTAATTTCCAATTTCCAATTTCAAGTTTCAAGTTTCAAGCCTTGTCTGCGTAATCTGTGGATTCTAATTTTAGTTGCAAAAGGTATTTGCTCCTTATCCGGTTAAACATCTCTATGATCTTTTTTTCGGCATAGTCAGGGTAAGTCCATTCGAGCGGTTGGAATGTCTTATCCTTGTAAATCAAAGTCAAATCGGCATGTACCCCATCCCTCAGATAGGG
>JAUWNZ010000004.1 GCA_030612385.1 Pseudomonadota bacterium
GCCTCCCTCTGTCCTGGCAGACCGTCTGCGAGTTCTCTGTCCGGTGTGGCCCCCTCTGTTTGCCGCCCCGACCATGGGGGGAGAGAGGCCACCGGAAAGCAGACGCCCAATGCACCAGGTCACCAATATCCACTTTGGGGGTCTTTGTCGGGCATAACACTTTGCTATTGTGCGGTATGTGGTGTAAAAAAAAGAGGGGTGAGAAGAGGCTTTTTTTGAGAAGAGACGGGAGGTGAGGAAAGACGCGGGGTGGGTGGGAACGGTGGACTGGAAGAGGCTTTTTTTGAGAAGAGGGGGAAAACGAGAAGAGGCGGGGAGTGAGAAGAGGCTCTTTTTGAGAAGAGGCGGAGAATGAGAAGAGGCTTTTTAATACCGTTGTTTTTAGGCTGTTTTAGTAATAAGTGAAAAACTTTTCCGCTTTTTTGGAAAATTTTTTTCTTATTACGGGCCGTACGGTTTTAAAAAGACTCATCCATTTTCCCACTCATCCAAAAAGAGACTCATCCACTCCCCGACTCATCCATTTTCCCACTCATCCAAAAAAAGACTCATCCAGGCCACCGTTTCCCCATGCCCGCGGCTACCACACCTCCCGGCTCATCCAAAAAAAGACTCATCCACCCCTCTTTTTTTTACAGCACATGCACAATGTTTAGCAAGGTGTTGCTTTGCCCGACAATGACCCCAAATATAGGGTGTCCTGGTGCATTGGGCGTCTGCTTTCCGGTGGCCTCTCTCCCCCCATGGTCGGGGCGGCAAACAGAGGGGGCCACACCGGACAGAGAACTCGCAGACGGTCTGCCAGGACAGAGGGAGGCTCTTTTGCCGACCTGGTTCCTGGCAGGGCGGTCGGTGATGAACGGCAACACGGGCAGGCCGTGTCCTGGCCCGGGCCGTTCTTTGGCCTGGCCAGGACTGCGGCCGGGGAATCAAATTCATATACGCGCACAGCGTCAGAAGTCAAATTCCACAACGGCGGGTGAATTCAATTCAGGTGGTATGATTTAAACAGTGGCAGGCCGTGTCCTGGCCCGGGCCGTTCTTTGGCCTGGCCAGGACTGCGGCCGGGGAATCAAATTCATATATACGCACAGCGTCGGAAGTTAAATCTCACAACGGCGGGGGAATTTAATTCAAGTGGTATGACTTAAACAGCAGTAGGCCGTATGCTGGCCCGGGGCGTTCTTTGCCCTGGCCAGGATTGCGGCCGGGGATTCAAATCATCAGGAGCGCACAGCGTCAGAAGTTAAAATTATGATTGGGGATGACCTTTCAATTTACCGGCCAAATTTACGGCAGCCAAGGACTTTATCAGGGAAAGAAAAAAAGCAGACAGTGTTAAAAATTGAGCCAGGCAAGGAACATTATTCCCACTACCCTACCGGAAAAACCGGCAAACTTTGCGAATTCTAAGCGGCCTGATCATAAATCGGGACCCCGGCCGCATGGCCGGGGTACCGGTGTCGGGGCGGAGTCGGGCGGTGGAATTGAGTTGCCAGGAGGGACACAAGAGGCCTTTTCAAGCTACTAGTGGAAAACAAGACCACGTTTTCGTGTATAGCCCAGGGCAATTTTTTAGCTTTAAAAAGATTTTTTATTTATTTTTTTAAGGTTGGCTTAGAAAAGAAATGCTCACACAAGAGCCGGATATACCAGTATAATAAAAAACCAAGAACGCTATAACCAACAACTAAAGCAATTATTCCCATTTTACAAATACTCCTTTAATTTTCTTACAGCACCGCTGTAAGTTAAAAAAACCGATACTAAACCATTGCCACCGTCGAGATAGTGCCTTAGGCGTGAAATATGAGAGTTTTTTTTTAGGCTGTTTTACAAATCTTTCTTTTCCCAGGGTATTCCTGCAGAAACCAGATTTCTGTATTTTTCTAATTGCCTCCAAAAGGTCAGGGTTTTACTTCTAACCTCCTTGATTAAACCCTTATTCCTGACGATCTTATGCCGCTGATGTTTAATGACTGCCTCGCTCATCTGCACCTTAAGGCGCAGCCTCGGAGAGGCTGCTTTATCTTTCAGGCCCGTGATCCAGGGATCTGTACTTGATATTTTAAGAGAATCAATTTTATTCCGGTGTTGTTTAATAATCGCTATGCATTCTTTATTGAGATTCTGTATATGTTCCCGCTCTTTTTTTAAATGCTCCATTCTTGATCTGCAGTATTCTTGCATACCCTTATATTTGGTTTGATCATCCCGGGTTAAAGGTTTACTTTTCCTTTTATCGACGCTGTTATTTTTCATTACACCCCCCTTGTTTTCTTTTTTTTGAGTTGAAGATCCCCGACTCCCCCAGGGCACAGCTCCATAGCCCCGGGGGAGTTTAAAAAAATACAGCCCTCCGGAGAAATTATTGAGCCCAGATTACATTGCCGATATCAGGACCCGCAGCATTAGTATTCCACTTGACATGACCGCCCAGGTAAAGGACCATTCCACCGTTCTCGCCGTGGTTATCAGTGCTTGTATAAGCAGCCGGTGCGCCGTCAGTAGCGTCGGCGTCGTTATCCAACAAGATCGGAGTATCAGAATCATCACTATCAGTCAAACCCGCAACATAACCATAGCTTAAACAATTAGTGCCGGAAATAAAAGCAGCTTTATTCTCGGCGGCAGAATCGGTTGAGCTGGTACAGACAAAGACTTTTAGACTCCTCATATACTGAGGGATCAACTCCCCAATTTCTTCTTCAGCTATAGTACCGTCGCCGCCGCCGGTGGGGAATTTCCCGTCTGCGTCCTGCGTGTACATGTGCATACTTAGACCTAACTGCTTAAGGTTGTTTAGACAGGCAGCTCTCCTGGCTTGTTCCCGGGCCTTGGCCAGGGCAGGTAATAACATAGCGGCCAGGATAGCTATTATTGCGATAACAACAAGTAATTCTATAAGAGTAAATCCTTTTTTAATAATTTTCCTTTTATCGACGCTGTTATTTTTCAACATTTTTCTTTTCTCCTTGTTTAATTTTTTTTGCTTCCCTTTCTTCTATCTTCTTTGTAAGCCTGTGCTGTATAGATTCAGCCCCAGCGCTGGTATCTCTTAATTCCTCTCTGGTGCTTTTTGCTTCTCTACAAATATACAAACACATCCCAAAAACAACCACGAGTACAACCACAACTATTATGCATAATCTTCTTTCCACTTTTATCACCTCTTTTTTTATCTTTTCCTTTCCACCTTTAAATAATCTATTCTTTTTCATTCTTTTTTTTAGGCGTTCAAGGATCCTCCTATATCCCAAAACCTTACTTCCGGCCTCTTTCTAAAAAAAGCAGATCTGTATATTCTTTTAATTGCCGGCGATAATATCTTTCTTGACCTCTATAGAGCCTGGTTAGAGGCTCATATATAGAAACCTTGAACTTATAAAAATCAAGGCCGCCTGGGTTTAACTTAATATTAAACCGCTTCTTATCCGCGGCCTTTTTAAATTCCTCATCCCCTCTTAACTCGGATATCCCCTTACCTCCTATAAAATCAACCTTATCCCCGTAATACTTAATCATTGCTCTGTTTTTTTTAGCAAGCTCCTCGTAAAAATCAGCCTCTTTTTTAAAATACTTTATCTTGCATTGACACTTTTTTATTATATCTTCACACTCCTTTTTTATATCACTTTTTTTTTTACACACACGTCCTTTTTATTTTTATCTTTTTGTCGTCGGGGCTTAAAGGTTAAGGCTGTAAAATATGTCGCCATAATCCCCAACAACAACAACACGCAACCTATCGGTATTTCCAAAACACCTCCTCTTAATTTAAAATTTTAACCGTCCTACTATGTTCAAGTTTTACTGTCTCAAGAAGAATATTAAAATCATGATCTGTATACGGTCCCTTAGGATTCCTTTTTTTCTGGACCCTCCTAAACGCCACAGCGGACCGATGAAAAGTTCCTGCGGTGATATTCATTTCCATCACCTTGGCCAGTTGGCTATGATGAACCTGGCCAATATCTTCCACTTGAGATACAGCGCTGAAAAATGGCTTGATCTCTCCGTCTGGCATTAGATCATTTTCTTTTTTGCCTGTCAAGGTTTTCAAATAATACAGGTTTTTCTTTTGCTCTTTTTCTGTTAAGACCTGTTTAACTGTTAAATCTGTTAAACCTGTTCCGTCGCTTCCAGGCACATTTGCATTGACGCTTTCATGTTTTTGCATTGACACTTTCCTGTGTTTGCATTGACGCTTTACTGTATTTGCATTGACGCTTTTATGTATTTGCATTGACACTTTATTATATAATTTATGTAGATTTTTAGGCCTTGATACACTCCCGCATAGCTTTTTAATTTCCTGATCTATTTTAGATTTTGAAGGGATTTTTGAAGTGGATATTTTCCTGGCATATATCCGGCCTATAGTAATACCGCCCCGGATCGGCTGCTCATACCTGCAGATAATAACCTTGTTTCTAAATAGATGATAAAAGGCTTTTGCCTGATACATATCATCAAGGCCTACCGCTTTCTTGATAGATCTTACAGAACAAAACACAGAGTATGTATCCCAGTTAATATATACAGCGTCGTGGTTAAGGTATTTAACAGCATACCCCGGTAGGTTTTTACCAGTAGGTCCTTTAAAGACAGCGTCCATAAAATCTTGTCTTTTTTTACGCTTACTGATTTTTAACATATTAAATAAACTCCCATTTTTTTAATAAATCACTTTTCCCTACCCCTGGGAAACTTTGTCTTTCCTAACATGTCACGACTTTTAAACAATACCCTTGCTTTTTCTATTTCCTCTTTTGAATATTCACAAACAATACGCCCCTGGGAATCCTTGCTTTTCTTGGGTTTTAAAATCCCTGTCCGCTCACGATAAAGCAGTGTCCAATAGTTAACCCCTAACACTTTTGCTACCTGGTTTCTTGATAGTCCTCCATTTGTACTCATAACATTCACCTCCTTTATTTTTACTTTACAACATATGTTGCAAAGTGTCAAGTCTTTTTTTTAAAAAAGTTCAACTGTCTTGACTTTTAGGGCAAAACAATATATACTTAAAATATGGATACCGGGATAAAACAAATATTACAAACAGACCCTGCTGCAGTAACTCTCTTATGGGATTCCAATTATTCAGCCGCTGTAACCAGGGCTATACGGGCCGCGCAAAAGAGCATATATATAACAACTTTTAAAATGGAGCCTAAAAAAGGACCAAAAGCTCAACGGATCAATGAGCTTCTTTCTCAGCTCGTCTCAGCAAACAACAGGGGCTTAGACGTTAGGGTTTTGCTCAACTTCCAGGAAAACAAGAAATCAACAAGCTCGATAAACTGGTACGCGGCCAACGCGCTAAGAAAAAGAGGCCTCTGTCCTAAGTATATAAAAAAAAAGAGGACCCTGCACGCTAAAATAATACTCATTGACTCCGACATAACGATTACAGGATCACATAACTGGTCCGTAATGAGTCACTACAGAAATATTGAGCTTTCCCTTATACTGAAATCAGAAACAATCAACAAAGAGATCAAAAACGCCTTTTTACATTTTTGGGATAACTCTGCCGAGTTCATGGTAAGAGAAATATAAAAACTAAAAACAAAGGAGGTGATTAAAAATGATACGCAGATCTGCAAAGTTATTTTTGTTGATAGCAGCTCTTTGTTTTTTTGCCGGGTGTATGACGTATGAGGATTTTATTAAAATAGACAACCAGGTAAGAAGGGTCCGGATCCTGGAAGAACAGGCCCAGGAGAAACTTATCCAGGCAAAAACAGGAGAGTTAACCGCGCCTGAAGCATTAGCCTGGGTAACACAGACAAACGAGCAAATAAAAGAAGCCACCAAAGAGATCAATGATCTAAAAAAAGGTAAAGATATCGGCTGGACTGAACTGATAGGAGCTGTAGCAGCTTCCTTGTTAGGCGGTACCGGTTTGGTTCGTGCGTGGCGCGGACCCTCTCATAGAAATACAGACCTAAGTGCATAATCTCCAGCCGGCTCTTTGACTGCCCTGGATAAAAAGATATCCAGGACAGACAGCCGGCCACGCTCTCAGGTGTCTGCCCCCTCCCCAAAAGGGGAGGGCTCAGCCACTGGGGGCGGCCAGTTGTGAGACTCTGCAAAAAAAGCAGAGACTCAAACAGGCCTAAAAACAGGAAAAAACAAATGTCCTTTTATACAGATTTCCCGGTATACCCAACGGCAGTATTAAGCACCACAGACTATCCTGATCAACTTGACAACGTTGACGACGTTCTTGCAGATCTGGTTAATGCGCTGCGGGATGAAATGATAGCCGTTCAAGCAGAGCTTGGCACGGTACCAAAAGCCGGCTACGCCGACGTAAAGACCCGTCTTAACTATTATACTAACTGGCAAAATTACACCCAGTCCGCCGGCCGTCTCTCCGGCGGCGCCGTAACCGACGGCGGCGGCGGCACTGCAGATATTGCCGCCGGATCCGGATATTTTAAAACAACAGATTCGGAAACCGGCGTAACCGTTTTATTGTCCTGGTCTCTCGTGGAAGGCCTTGCCCTGGTTGACAACACCGTTAATTATATCCATGTAAACTATAACGCCGGTACTCCGGCGGTCCAAACAACCACAGACCGGACCACAATAGAGCTTAACAGAGAATTTACCCTGGCCCGGGTATACCGGTCCGGCACTACACTGCATATCCTTAACAGCGGTGTAAATCTCCCGAATTTCTTTCGCAAAGAACACGAGCGCCTTATTTTAGTCCGTGGTTTTGAAAGAGCCTCTGGCGGAGAAATATCCGGAACCGGCACAAGAAATATTGCCTCAACAATAGGCAAATTTTGGCTTGGGTTAAACTCTATAACCACTACAGCAAAAGACACCTCAGGCGCGGACCGGTTTACATCCTGGTACCGTGCCGCGGTTAGCGGTTGGACAGAAGTTACCGACCAGGCCCAAATTGACAATGAATACTACGACGACGGCACTGGCACACTGCATGAACTCACAGCAAACCGCTACGCGGTATACTGGGTGTTTGTCCATTACGATTCAGATCTCCATGTTATTTACGGGCAGGATGATTATAAATTGACAGAGGCGGAAAACGCCGTCCTCCCGGACAGCCTGCCCGACCAGGTCCTAAACTTCGGGACCTTAGCCGCGAAAATCATTATTCAAAAGAACGCCGCCTCTTTTAAATCAGTTGTTTCCGCGTATAAAGTCTTGTTTCCCGTCTCTGCCGCGCCGACGCAGATCCACGACGCCGACGGAGATACAACGGTTGACACGGAAACAGCAGCCGACGAAGATAAAGTTAGGGTTAGCACTGGAGGAACAGAAAGAATAGTTGTTGACAGCACGGGACTTGAAACAAAAGTCCCTTTAAAACTAACAGGCGGACAAATTGCTTTCCCCGCGACTCAGATACCGTCTGCAAATGTAAACACGCTTGATGATTATCAGGAGGGAATTTGGACTCCAAATGTAAGTGGCGACGCCACGTATCATCAGCAGATCGGCCAGTATACTAAAGTTGGTAGACTTGTAACTATTTCGGGCTATATGCACATAAATGTTATAGGGACTGGAGGAACATCAAATATATTCGGGTTACCGTTTACGTGTAATGCTACTCTAAATGGCGGATTATTTGTGACTTTCTTTATTGGTTTAACCAAGTCAGTTGTTTTTATTGGTGGGATTGTGGATAAAAATACTACTAAAACAACGTTTACCCATTTAACTGCAGCTGCGTCATCAGTGTCCGCCGGGGGTCTTTTTGGGAACGGTACCTGGATAAACTTTATTGCTGTTTATATGGTATAAAGGTAAAAAATATAAAATTCGGAACCTTAAGAGGCTAAGTAATGGCAAAATTCGGAACCTTTAAATTCGGCACGCAAAAATTTGGAACCCGGGAGATAACACCGTTTAATCAAAATATGTGTTACGACGGCATACCCGTAGGACTCATAGTCCGCCGGCAGATCAACAAAGAATATATTTACAGATACTGCAAGGGCCACCAGTTTAAATATAATTACTTTGTGCCGACAAATCCACAGACAGTACCACAACAAGCCTGGAGAGCAAAATACACCGCCGGCAACACAGCCGCGCTGGCCCTCTCTCCGGCAGAAAGAGAACCGTATATCAAGAGGGCCAAGAAGAAAAAAGGCTGGAACTGGCATAATGTTTTTATGTCTGATTATCTCTGGGCACAATCTCACTAACAAAATAAGAAAGGAGTAAATAAATTATGGCTTATGGATGTCTAAAACTCAATAAAGAAACACCCGATCCGTTAAAAGATTGCGAAAAATGCAAAGACTTCGCGAAAAAATACTGGAACCAGGGCCCATTTATCCAGGGCTGTGACGGTGGTCCGATCGCGAATTGTATCCACTCAAAAGTAAAATGGAAACCAAGAAAATTTTAAGGAGGAGACAATGGACTCAACAATTTTCTTTGAGATTATTAAGCAAGTGGGTTTTAACGGCGCTCTTGTTGTTATTCTACTGTATTTTGGCGGCCGCTTTCTGGAAAAGCTCCTTAATCACATCTCACACATCCAGGCCGAAATGGAAAAGCACACAGGCCTGTTATCGCAGCTCCTCGAAGCTGTTAGAGCTGAAAAAAACAAAGGCTAGACAAATGGCAAAAACAATCGACCAGGACATCCCGTCAGAAATGGCAGACGCCTATGACACCTCTTTGCACCGGTCCGCTATATGGATCCCCGGCTCTTCGATCCGCATAGTCCGGAAACGGGTCCCGTTCCACATGGGCCACATGCAAAACAGCTCCACCCAGTCACCCAGTGGCGCGCAAAGATTAGTCCGCGCTGCCTTTAAAAATTCCTGTAATTGTTTTAATCTTCAACCTTATTCCGGCGGAGCCACGCCTCCGGCAATAGGCCCGCGTAACCGATCCTGGTGGTATGATCAAGCCGCCGGATCCGGCTTGTGGTATTATGATTATTTTATACAACAGACCTGGTCAGGTTATTACGTTGGCCCCACCCCAGACTGGTGTATGCTGGGAGAATTATCACCGTTCGCGCATAACCGCACACGAGGGGATCAACCAGACACCACGGAAACAGGTTACGGCAAGCGGGCTGCAGATAATGAGGAAGAAAACTTTGTATGGTGGGTTTGGCATGAATGGGATTTTACCCTGGCCAACCTGCAGGCCGTTATCCCGGGATATTTTGACGGAATGATAACAGGAGGCAGTCTCGATTTTTGGTTATTCAATGTATATTTCTTCAACCCAGAAACGGAACAATGGCAGCACCGCACAGGTCAGGTACATGTGGGGCAAGTGGATTACTGGAATCCCGGGACCTTAACCTGGAACAATAAGCCTGGTAAACCGCCTTTAAAGTTTAGCAGGACAGCATATATGGAATCCGGACCTTACGGCCCCTGGAACCAAAACGAAACATATCACTCTATCGACATCTCAGCTGAAATATTAGCCGCGATCGCGGCAGGGTCAAGATATTTAACTGTTGTACTCACGGTAACGCCGCAAATAACAATAGAAGAGGGCGCCACGGATCCATACTGGTATCTATCGACAAGCACAGGATATACCCCTCCGGTTATCACTTTTGAATGAACCGACGCGGAGAAATAGAAACTTCCAACATTGACAAAACATTAAAAATCAGGTAATATATTAGTGTACCACAATGTCACAAAAAGAGGAGGTGAAAATAATTATGGCAAAACTAACAGCTCCTTTACTATCCCTGGAAGCAAGAGGCGCGATCGGCGAGGCAATGGTTTTCTTTCCCTGGAAAGGCCGGAACGTAGTACGTGCCTGGACAAAGCCTGCCAACCCGAGAGACATTGACCAGCAGTTGATCAGACAGAAGTTAGCTGCTATGGGGAAAAACTGCAAGGCGATCGTAACTCCTGAAACAGGTCTGCTGAACGGATCTGCGATATACCAGCTTATTAAAGATGAAACCCCGGCAACGCAGATCTGGAACGCTTACTTTGTTAAGGCTGCTTTGGATGATCTGAAAGTTGACAGTGCCTTTACCACCCTGTCTGCTGCCATTGCTGGCGTTGACGCAATAACCACCTGGCAGTCTGAGGCAATCAATGTAGGGTTTGGGACCCTTACTGGTCCCGCTTATGCGACTGCAATATCACCTGAAATGCAGTTTGCTATGGGCGCTTACGCCGCCTATAAGTTATCTCTCTCTGGACTTGTAGACTATGCTACAGCTCCGGAAAACTGGGATACAGAGATGATCACTAGTTTCGCCGCCGACTACGTCACAGTTGCGTAGAAATCGGTAGTATTGTTGCACGGGAAACCTGGGGACGGCCGCCCTGGGGGACCTGCTAACCCGCCAAAAAACCTAAAAAACAAACCGGTCTATAATTTAAACTAAGGAGAAAAAAGAAAATGAATGACTTTACCGTGGGAGATTTAACCCTTATGGAAATAGGGCTTTGTGAATTTATGAAAGATATTGACATTAACATGTCCGCCGGCCGGCAAATACAGACTGTTATTACAAAGATTGAAATGCAGATCGAAAGACTGAACGCCGCGCACACAGACCAGGGCAAAGATAATTTAACTCTGCCTCCGGACCTTAACCCTAACGCCTAGGCGGACAAAGCGTATGAAAGACATTAAAACAAAACCGCCCGGCTACTATGGCATAGTACGTCAGGACATCCTCGATAAAATCCCGATCCTCGCCCGAAAAGTCTTAGATCTCGGGTGCGGAACCGGAGCTCTCGGAGCCGCGCTTAAAAAAAGACAAGACTGTATAGTCCACGGCCTCGAAATGAATCAGGCCGCAGTTTTAGAGGCTGAAAATAATATCGACCTTGTTTTTAAAGGCAACCTTGACAACTTCAACACAGGGAAACTTTTAGGGCCTTACGACGTTATTGTATTTGGGGATATCCTGGAACACATCATAGACCCCTGGAGCGCCCTCCGGAAATACGCTGAACTCTTATCAGACGACGGTATTATCGTAGCCTCTATACCCAACGCCGCGCACCCGGCCGTATTATACGACCTAAGCCGCGGACTTTTCCGGTATCGGTCCGCCGGCCTGCTCGATATCACACATCTTCGCTTTTTCACTTTACCGACGATCGGCCAGATGTTCGTCAAAGCCGGGCTTAAGATCTTCGACATTGAACCCCAGCCAAATCCCAACCACCACTACCAGTACATAATATCAGCCCGGAAGCTCAAGACAAAATTTGATAATTTCACCACGACGATCATAATGCCGGTCCGCAACGCCCTGGAATATACCAAGGTAGCAGTCCAAAGCATTAGAGATCATACCGGCTGCCCTTATAAACTAATAATCGTTAACGACGGATCAGACGCCGAAACAACCGCCTGGATAAACGACCAGGCAGATGTTTTATCCTTACAGAATGTCAACAGCCTCGGGTTTCCCACAGCGTGCAACCTGGGTCTTGAATGCGTGGACACACCATACTGCATGATAATAAATTCAGATATCAAAGTAACTCCCGGCTGGCTTTGTAAAATGCTTGCAACTATGAAAGCTGATGAAAATATAGGAATCCTGGGGCCTATGACGAACAGGGCCTCCGGCCCTCAGGTGGATACTGGTGTTAAATACCGCAATGACCAGGAGCTTAACGCGTACGCGAAAAAATTAGAAATGGGATATCGCCCCAGGTTAAAAACTTTCCAAAGGATCGTATTTTTTTGCGCTTTAATCCGGAGCGAGTTGATCAGTAAAATTGGAATCCTTGATGAAAGTTTTGGATTAGGCAATTTCGAAGATGATGATTATTGTATCCGGTCAATTCATGCCGGTTACAAAAACGTAATTGATCAAGGAGTTTTTGTTCATCATTACGGCAGCCAAACCTTTAAAACGCAGAATTTGGACTATGTTAAAATCATGAAAACAGCGGAAACCCGTTTTAGGGCCAAATGGGGCTTGTAAGCCACGAACTAGAAAAAGGGATGACAATAGTATGGCCTCCCTTGGTTCGTGGCACAGGCAAGCCCATTCAAAGGATTTCACAGGGTAAGGATCTAAAAATGAGACAAAATATCAAAATTTGGAAAAAACAACAGATTTTTCCGTCATTCTGGCAAAAAAAGCTTGGAGACACCATTTCTCTTTGTATGATCATGAGAAATGAAGAAAAGCGGCTCACCAGGTGTTTAAAGTCTGTCAAAGGCCTGGTTGATGAAATCATAATTTGTGATACAGGATCCACAGACAAAAGTATCCAGATCGCCCGGGCCCATGGCGCCCGGGTCCTTCAGGATCCCTGGCGGGATGATTTCAGCCGGCCGCGCAACATTGCCATTGCGGCCGCAACCATGAATTACATCCTGATCCTGGATCCGGATGAAGTAATATCGCACATGGATCATAGTACCTTAAGGGAACACACCCGGCACCCGGAGATCATTGCCTGGAGAATGGACACCAGAAACTATACAGATAACCCATGGCAGCAGAATACCCACCAAAACCCGGGAGACTTTTTAAATGCGAAAAACTTTTACGGATTTGTCCCGAGTATTAAAACGAGATTCTTCCAAAACCACAAAAACATTTTTTTTCAAAAGATCTGGCATGAGCTCTTAGATTATGATATTTTAAAGTACAAATATAAGCTTGCCGCCAGCCCGGTACCGGTCCACCACTATCCCGGCGAAATCAACCAGGCCAGCATTGAAGAAAAGAGGAAGTTTTATCTCCGTCTGGGCCGGAAAAAAGCTGGACTTGATCCAAAAGATTGCCAGGCTCAATGGGAATTAGCCGTTGCCGAACACATTGCCGGCAACCATGGCCGGGCATACAAAGCATGTCTTTTATCCTTAAGAAATGGAATATACGGATCAGACAGACTATACTTCCTGGCCGCCCTGGCTAGAGCCAAAGGCGGAGTGAAAGAACATAGACTAATCTTTGAAAAAGCTGTTTGCAAAACATACCCAAATCTAACCCACATCAACCCCGTCGATAAAACACCACTCCACGCCGCGCCAAAGAAACCAGGGCCGCCTAACTTAATAAGCGAAAGACCGGCACACATACCCGCGCCCGGCTGGCCAAAAATAAATATTCCCACAGACTTTATAGACCCGATGTCCCCCGACCCAAGAATACAAATACCTGAAAAAGAGTTCACGATAAGCGCAGCACACACAACCAAAAAGACTATTCCCCCAAAAGAACCCCTGCAGAAGAAACCTAAAAAAAGGATTAAACACCATATAAAAAAACCCAATAAAAAAAGATCAACCCAAAAAAAAGAGGAGAAATAACTATGCCGCGTCCCCCAGTACAAAAGTATGTACATAATACAATTAAAAAGTACGACCCGGGAAACATGATCCTTGACGCGGGAGCGGGACCTGAACCGAACTATTACGCCCCCCTTTTCCCCGGCAAAACATTCCACCGGCTTGACGTCGAGCAAAACGAAACAAACACCATTGACCATATAGCAGATCTCTACGCCTTGCCGGCAGACCTATATGGACAATACACCACAGTCCTAAGCCTTGAAACGCTGGAACACTTACCATATCCAGCCCAGGCAATAAAAAACATGACAGACCTTTTAAAGCCCGGAGGCCTCTTTATTCTATCGTCTATCACTTCCTGGCCAATTCACAGACACCCAAAAGATTACTGGCGTTTTCTTCCGGACGGCTTCGAACTTCTGCTCAGCGCTTCGCCGTTAAAAATCCTGGAAATTAAACTCGAAAAAGAACACGCTTATCTCCCCGGCGGCATATTCGCCGCAGCTCAAAAGATATAAATACCCGTCTGGCCAGAGAAAAAACACACCTGACAACTGGCGGCCGGATATCCCCCCGGGTCCGGAGATTCCCGGCAGCTGCCGGCAGATCCTGCAGGAAGACTTTTATCGACGAGCCACAAAAAAACACCCCAAATATCCTATTTTAGGATCCTAAAAAATAAAAAATAAAAAAAGACTGGACAAATGTCGTGTTTTATGGTATGCTTAATATTAGAAAGGAGGTGAATAAAACAATGACAAAAGATAAGATTGAAGTGGAAAGATTACGAGACAGAGCAATGATATTAATGCTTAGGGTCAGAGAAGTAACCTGGAACATGGTAGAAATGCACGTCCCGGCCGGCCGGGAGGAAGTAGCGCAAAAACTTGACAAGCCCTTTAAAGCCCTGCAAGAGGCAATAACAAAATTATAAAGGCCTAACATAAATAAATTTTTACACCTACTCCCTACACTCATAAGGAGGTGATTAACTTGACACTTAGAATGAAAACTAAAAAGGAAAGACTTAAGGCCGACGCGCTGCAAACAATGGCCACTCTTAAGGTAACGCTGAGATCAATAGTTTTAACTCTCCCCCCTGAAGACGTGGGAGAAAAAATTATACAGATTACTAATGCGTTTGGGGTTTTAGAGGAGACAATAGAGGGGCTTTAAAAAAAATATATGAATAAATATTTAAACCTACTCCCTACACTCATGATGTTTCAAATGTTCCTGGCCAGCATACCCTATGCCCTGGCCGGGAAATGGGGATCCGCGCTGTACTGGTTCGCTGCCGGCCTGTTAAACCTGGCCGTAATATTTTTTATTAAGCGGTACGGATGAAACAAAAATAAAATAAGGAAAAGTTATATATAAATATTTTGACCTAAAGCAAATCTACCGACAAAGGAGGTGGTCTATAATAAGGTATGCTTTTTAATTTATAACCAAAGAGAAATTTTAACCTAAGTAAAGAAATGGAGATAGAAAATGAAAAGATTTACTTTTTTAATTTTAGCAACTCTTTTATGTTTGCCGGTAGCTGCTTATGCCGCAAGCATAGGAGGAGCGGACACCCAGGGCCAGGGTAAGGTCAGTATTAGTTTAGATCAAGAGATCATGTTTAATAGAGACATGGAGCTGAGCGGAACAAATTTTGATATTCCACCCGGCCTGGAAATTGACCCAGAAATTAAAGGCATGTCCAGGACAATGGTAAAAACAAACTACAAGGTAAATGACAACCTGGATATTTATCTAAGACTCGGTATTGCCGACTTGGTTAATGAAACTAGCCTGTCTTTCCTTGGGGTTGACGTGGGTAAAAATGAACTTAAAACCAGGAATGCCTTTGCTTATGGATTTGGTTTAAAGGGTACCCGCGACCTGGAGAATAACTATTTAATAGGTGGAGATTTCCAATACCTAAGGCACAAAAACACATTTTCCGCAAAGTACGTTGAAGCTGGCAGCCCAGATGAAATAACAGACGGGAAAATAGCTATTGAAGAATGGCACATTGCTTCTTATGTAGGCAAAAGGATAGAAAACTTTGTACCCTACATAGGTATTCGGTATAGTGATTTAAGAGCAGAAATACATGATAACGAAGACGATAAAATTAAACTTAAGGCCGCTGATAACTTTGGTGTTTTTCTTGGCACGGATTACACGATAGATGATAATTGGAGTTTAAATCTTGAAGGCAGGTTTATTGACGAAACCGCTATGAGTTTCGGCGGAGCCTACAGGTTCTAACAAGGCAAATCGTTTATTAAGTTTCTCCTCGCTGGGAGCGCCCCTTTTCTGGGGGTGTTCCCGGCTCAGGAGTGAGGTTGATAAATAAGGAGGGCAACCAGACCATGACCAGTCTTATAGAGCAAAAAATATGCAGCATAATATTATCCTGGCTTGATACACACACAATAGGCGCCGCATGTAAGGAGGCTGTCGCTAAAAAGCTATCACAGCGGATCAAAACAAGACTCGACCAGGCCGGCATGATCACAAAAGACACCGGTAAGGAAAAAATAATAGAAAGGGGATAGACTATGGACATATTGATCGATGCCGTATTTTACCTGACAATGTTAACAGCAATTTTTCTTATATCGGTATACCTGGTATCGATAATAGATAATTGTATTCAGGCGCAAAAAAAGAAAAAAGAAAAAAGAAAAAAAAGAGAGGAGCGGGAGAAAGTATTTTATGGCCTGATCGATCAAACTCAATTTAATAGTGAAGTCCACGACGAGTAAAGAAAGGAAAAGAAAATATGAAGGATTTAATGCTTAAAGAGGTAATAGCGAATAAAATATTTATGATTCGACATAAAAGGATAATGTTAGATCAAGACCTGGCAGATCTGTATGGAGTGCCTACAAAGTCCCTTAACTTAGCCGTAAAGCGGAATATAGAACGTTTCCCGGATGATTTTATGTTTAGACTAAATCAGAAAGAATATCAGAGTTTGAGGTTGCAATTTGAAACCTCAAAACGAGGCGGCCGAAGATATCCCCCTTACGCTTTTACTCAAGACGGTGTTGCCATGCTCTCAAGTATTCTTAAAAGCAAAAGAGCTGTCCAGGTTAATATCCTGATCATGCGGACCTTTACCAAGGTACAAGAATTGATTTTATTCCATAAGAACCTACGCCAGGGGATCAAAGCATTAGAAAGAAAATATAAACAGCATGATAAACACTTTGCGACCGTCTTTAAAGTCTTAAAAAAATTATTAACCCCTCCGGAAAAAACAAAAAGACAAATAGGGTTTCACCCTCAAAAGAAAGGAGATTAAAAAAAATGACCGATAAAAAGACCATAGAAGAATTAGAAGAACTTTTAAAAAAGATAAGAGATCTTAAGAAAGATCTACCACGATTAGAAAATAACTTATCGCGGCACATTGGCCAGCAAAAGAGACAACCCTCTGGGCAGTAAACAAGGGGGAAAAATAAAAGGAGAAAAAAAAATGGACTTAAAAGAACGCAGGAATGCCCTTGAAATAACACAGGAAGAATTGGCCAAGATCGTGGGAATTAGCCATAGAACAATTCAGAGACACGAAAAAGGCATGTCTCAAAGTCCCGCAGTAAGGGAGTTATTAGAGAGAGAATTATCCAGAATGGAAAAACGGATTCCGAATTTAAACTAAAAAAAAACAAATTAGATTTTCCGGACATGGTTTGATATGACCCTCCGGGAGATCGGCCCCCCAAAGGTTTTTATGGGGGGCTTTTTTTTGGACATTTGTCGTATATCCAAGCATGTCTTATTTGACTTGCAAATACCTGCCACACTTCTACCTTACCCCTACTGGAGAGTACCCGGCGAGTGCGACTTGTGTCATACGCTGAAAGGAAGACTCTTATTATGGTTATCGGCGGGGGAGCCAGTAGCGATAGAGAGCGGCTAATCCCTTTTTCCAGCATTCAAAAAGAGCAGCTGATCCCTGGAAACCAAAAGAAAAAAGGAGACGATTTTATGGGTCGCTGGAGCGTCCTTGTTGGCGAGCTGGTGGGTAGGGAAAAGATAAAAGGATACGATTTTATGGGCCGGAGGAGCGTCCTTGTTGGCAGCTCTGCGGGATCGATAGCGATAGATAGCCGCTCCCAGCCCATCATTTTTTGAGAGCAAGGAGGCGTATTGATTGGCCGCTAGGGCGTCCTTGTTGGCGGCTGTGCGGGCAGTGCGGGCACGGGGAACAACCAGGGGGGGCGGCCTTGTTGTCGGCTGTGCGGGCAGTGCGAGCACGGGGCACAACCAGGGGGGGCGGCCTTGTGGGCGGCTGGCCGGGCATTGCTGTGGGGTGGGGGGGTATGGCGAGGGTTCTCTGGCACGGTTTTTGCTTCAGGACTCTTTAAGGGGTTTTTTAAAGAAAAAAAATGAGAAGAGGCTTTTTTTGGAGAAGAGGCCGGAAAAGAAAAAAAATGAGAAGAGGCTTTTTTGGGAGAAGAGGCTGGAAAAGAGAAGAAAAGAGAAGAGGCTTTTTTTGGAGAAGAGGCCGGAAAAGGGAAAAAATGAGAAGAGGCGCCTTGAAAAAAATATAAAATGAGAGATGAGAAAAAATGAGAGATGAGAAAAAATAAAAAAAAGGGGGTGACTGAGAGTGGAGTGGGTATAGTTAGAAAGAAGGATGTGCGTTTTTTGCACTACCTTCTTTCTGACTGTTCATACCCACCCCTCCAGGCATCCCCTTTTTTTTATTTTTTCTCCTCTATTTTTTCTCCTCTATTTTATATTTTTTTCAAGGTGACTCATCCATTTTTTCCCTTTTCCGGACTCATCCCAAAAAAAGACTCATCCTTTTCTTCTCTTTTCCAGACTCATCCCCAAAAAAGACTCATCCATTTTTTTTCTTTTCCGGACTCATCCCAAAAAAAGACTCATCCATTTTTTTTCTTTTAAAAACCCCTTTAAGAGTCCTGAAAAAGCAAAAACCGTGCCAGAGACCACTCTCCATACACCCCCACCCCACAGCAATGCAAGGCCAGCCGCCAACAATTCCGACCCCCCCTGGTTGTTCCCCGTGCTCGCAATGCACTCACAGCCGACAACAAGGACGCCCCCACTGGTTGT
>JAUWNZ010000302.1 GCA_030612385.1 Pseudomonadota bacterium
AGAGCTTCCGCCAGCGCAATGAAACTTCATGGCGCTTATGGTTATTGTGATGAATTTCCAGTAGAACGTCACTTCCGTGATGTTATGGCTCCAACTATCTTTGGGGGCACAAACGAGATGCATAGACTGATTCTTGGTCGCGATGCCATTGGCATTGATGCATTTAGATAGAAGCGGGATTTAACTTTATTTGTTCACTTGAAAGTATCAGCTCAATAAATGGGGGCAAGCCCGGTTCGTAGGAATGATATGCTCTACACGGCCATAGCTTACGCTTTTTGAGCCAGTCAAAATTGCACAGTATATGTAGCGGAAGGCTTTAGCCTTCCATTAAAATGAGAATGGAGACCTAAAGGTCTCCGCTACACGGGATTCATGTATACTCTACCAAAACTGCGCAGTATATGTAATCCCCCCTTATTTATTGAGCTGATACACTTGAAACCTGTCTGCGTGCTACACTGCCTACGCCAAGCGAAGCACTCCAGGACAGGCACTGTTATCCCGTAAGAATTTTTCTCAAAGGGCTACACGTTTTTCAAAGAGGTTCCTCCCCCTTTATTGAGTTTTCAGGCAGCCCCTTAGCGGGCATGAGGGTGCGCAGAATGTCCGCCTTGCCTATAATACCAACCAGATTGCCTTGATCCAGGACAGGCAAGGTATGTATGCTATTCTTTACCATCAGCGTTGCGATGTCTTCCAGACCGGTTTCCAGATCAACCATTACGGGATTATGGGTCATGGCTTCGTTCACTGTAATTGCCGCCATTTTCTGCACCTCCTTCTCAATATTTTTCTGAGACTTTAAAGGGATAAAACTATCGAGCAAGATGAAGAAAGATGGCAGCGGGATTTTTTTTTGTTGGGCGATCAGATCATCCTGACAAATGATTCCTGTCAGGCGGCCCTCTTCATCAACCACAGGCAGGCCATTAATATGGTGTTCAAGCAACAACTTTGCAGCCTGAACAACTTCCGTATCGGGATGAACCGTGATTATTTCCGTCGTCATAATATCTTTAGCCTTGAGCATCTGCTTTTCCTCCTTATTTTTATAAAGCTTATATCATCTTTTTTGATTCCTGGGAAAGGCAATCATTGACATACAAAATTAGTTTCTGTATTCTCAGGCCTTGTGAAAACACTGGTTGAGGATATTAAATTATGATTGGAATTTCAAAGCTATACTGTGGGGCTGTGGAACCGTCGGATGTCCTTCGCTATAGACGGAAATCCGGGGAGCTTCCATCCCATCTCCTTCAATTCGCGGAAGACAAAAAACCTGTGGTCGTCTGGAATGTGACCAGGAGATGCAACCTCAAATGTATCCATTGTTACTCGAACTCTCAAGATATACATTATGGTGATGAACTGACTACCGATGAGGGTAAAGAACTGATATCCGATCTTGCCTCTTTTGGTTGTCCTGTCATTCTTTTTTCCGGGGGGGAACCCCTTATGAGAAAGGACCTTCCTGAACTTATCCGGTTTGCTGTGGATAAGGGGGTGCGGGTTGTCATATCCACAAATGGCACATTGATAACAAAAAATATGGCAAGTATCTTTGGAGAGATCGGCCTTTCCTACATCGGTGTGAGTCTTGATGGAATGAAAAAAATACACGACGGGTTCAGGGGGGTAAAAGGGGCTTTTGATGCCGCACTAAACGGGATCAGGATCTGCCGGGATACGGGGATAAAGGTAGGCGTTCGTTTTACCATAAGCAGGAAGAATTTTCTCGAAATCCCCGCCATTTTTGATCTTATTGAAAGAGAAGATATCCCGCGCGCATGCTTTTATCATCTTGTCTATTCCGGGCGCGGGACAAAAC
>JAUWNZ010000067.1 GCA_030612385.1 Pseudomonadota bacterium
CACTGTTTTTTTACTGTCCATCTCCTGAAGTCTTTTAAGGGCGGCTTCAAGCACGCCGGATTTCTCTTTAAGCTCTCTGAACTTGGCCTCTGCTTTTTTTATCACTTCGACCGCAGCCTTTTCTATAAAATCGCGATTGGCAAGTTTTTTGGAGACTATGGACATATCTCTGTCGATCTTGCCGATCCTTTTTTCGATTCTTATCTTCTCCGCAGCCACATCGATTGTGCCTTTTAGTAATACAAACACCCGAAGATGCCCGGCAACACCGGTGGCAGCGCCCCTTGGCTCCTCGATTTTGCCTGAGACGGTCAATTCTTCAAGATTTGCCAGATTGATAATGTAGTCCTCCCCTGCTGTTATCAGGGGAATTAACTCCTCGTCGGGAGAGGAAACAACCACCTTCAACTTTATTGATGGGAGAATATTCATCTCGCCCCTTATGTTTCTTATACAGGCAATCAGATCCATGATAACGCCCATCTTTTTTTCCGCATCCCGGTCGCGAAGCGCCTCATCCACCACCGGAAACCGGCTGATCATGACGGAGTCTTCGCTGCACCCTAACTTATTCCAGATCTCCTCGGTCAAAAAAGGCATAAAGGGGTGCAGGAGTTTAACAGAGGTTTTCAATACAAAATGGAGGGTCTCTTGAGCGGCAAGTCTCTTTGCGGGATCATCCTTGCTGTAAAGGACAGGCTTTGCCAGCTCGAGATACCAGTCACAGAACTCGTGCCATACAAAATAATATATACTGCCGGCGGCCTCACCAAACCTGTATTCGTCGAGATGCTTCGTCACGTCTCCTATGGTCTTGTTGAGTTTATCCTTGATCCAGCGGTCACAGAGCGAGTAATCATTTCCTGTACTTTCTGTGTGCGACACATTGGGAGACAGGTAATCTCCGAGGTTCATCATGGAGAATCTCACTGCATTCCATATCTTGGTCACAAAATGCCGGTAGCCCTCGATCCGCTCCTCCGACATCCTCACATCTCTCCCCTGCGTTGTAAATGCCGCAAGCGTGAACCTGAAAGCGTCTGTTCCGTATTTTTCTATCATTTCGAGGGGGTCTATGCTGTTTCCCTTTGACTTGCTCATCTTATCCCCCGCCTCGTCCCGGACAAGGGCATGAAGATAAACATGCTTAAAGGGGACGTCCTTCATGATGTAAAGGCCCATCATCATCATCCTTGCCACCCAGAAGAAGAGGATGTCAAAACCGGTAACGAGAAGGGAGGTTGGATAAAATGTTTTCAAGGCCTCTGTCCGCTCCGGCCACCCAAGAGTCGAAAAGGGCCAGAGCGCTGAACTGAACCAGGTATCCAGGACATCTTCCTCCTGATGGAGTGAAGCGCCTTCACAAACAGGACATTTATCCGGATCATCCACGGAAACAATCACATTCCCGCACCCCTCACAATGCCAGACGGGGATTCTGTGACCCCACCATATCTGTCTCGAGATACACCAGTCACGAATATTATTCATCCATTCAAAATAAGTTCCTTCCCAGGTGGATGGGATTATCCTGGTCTTTCCCTTGACAACGGCTGCAGTGGCGGCCCTGGCCAGCGGTTTTACCTTCACAAACCACTGCCTGGAAACGGCCGGCTCTATAACGGTTTTACATCTGTAACAGTGGCCCACATTGTGGGTGTAGGACTGTCTTCCGGCCAGATAACCCCCTTTTTTCAGGTCATTAACAACATTCTCCCTGCATTCGTAGCGATCCTGTCCACGGTAAATGCCCCCATTTTCGTTTATGGCCGCGCTATCATCCATAATCTTTATGATCTCAAGATCATGTCTCTGCGCCATGGCAAAGTCATTTGGATCACTGGCAGGCGTTATCTTCACCGCTCCTGAACCGAATTCCATGGACACATAATCATCAGCGATAACAGGTATCCTTCTGTTGACGAGAGGAAGGATCACCTCTCTGCCGACAGCGTCTCTGTATCTTTCGTCTTTGGGATTGACTGCGACTGCGGTATCCCCCAGCATGGTTTCGGGACGCGTCGTGGCAACAACAATCTCCCCGCTGCCATCCGCAAAGGGATACCTGATATCCCACAGGCCGCCCTCCTCTTCCTCATACTCAACCTCGAGATCGGATATGGCCGTATGGCACCTGGGACACCAGTTGACGATATAGTTACCCTGATAGATAAGATCGTCGTTATAGAGCCTTACGAACACTTCCCTTACCGCCTTTGTCAACCCTTCATCCATGGTGAAACGTTCTCTCGGCCAGTCGCAGGAGCATCCGAGACTCCGGAGCTGACGCATGATTGCCCCTCCATATTTCTCCTTCCACTCCCATATCCTCTCGATGAACTTTTCCCGGCCGAGATCATGCCTCGTAAGCCCCTCTTTTGCCAGTTGCTGCTCGACGACATTCTGCGTGGCGATTCCGGCATGATCCATACCGGGCATCCAGAGGGTATTGTATCCCTGCATCCTTTTATACCGGACAATAACGTCCTGCAGCACGTTATTCAACGCATGACCCATGTGAAGTATTCCGGTAACGTTAGGCGGCGGTATGACTATTGAAAAGGGCTTCCTTTCGCTTTTATCCTCTGCTCTGAAATAACCGCAATCCAGCCAGTATCTGTACCACTTTGCTTCGACATCATGAGGATCAAAAGATTTGCTCAATAACTTCTCTTCCATTCTTATATCTCCAAAAGTCAGGTTGTTTAGGTAGAAGGGGTAGTTCGTGCCTGATAGTCTTCAGCCTAATAGCATACAACCTGAGCAGTTACGCACGGACAAACAAGTTTGTCCATGCCACCCGTTCACTATTTCATTTTTAATTTTGACATTTACCTCCACTTTCAATGCGCCTCATCCCAGTTCCTGCCTGAGGCTATATCCACTTTAAGCGGAACCTTTAAATCAAGAACCCCTTCCATCTCTCTTCTGACCATATCCATGATTTCATCCTTTTCATTCAGTGGGGTCTCAAAAACAAGCTCGTCATGGACCTGCATAATCATGGATGTGGAGAATCCACCCTCTGTAAGACGGTTCGCGATATTTTTCATGGCCACCTTGATCAGATCGGCGGCCGTGCCCTGTACGGGGGTGTTGATGGCTGCGCGCTCGGCAAACTGGCGAAGAGGAGTGCTGCCGCTGTTTATTTCCGGAAGATACCGGCGGCGATTAAGGAGCGTGGTGACAAACCCATCCTTTCTCGCATTTTCCACAGTCCTGTCTAAATATTCCCTGACACCATGGAACCTGCGAAAATAGGCGTCGATATATACTTTTGCCTGCTTCCGGCTTATCCCTAACTCCCTTGACAGACCAAAAGGACTCATCCCGTAAATTATGCCAAAATTGATCACCTTGGCCTGGCGCCTCATATCGGTGTTGACCATCTCGGGAAATACACCGAAGATATCCAGGGCGGTTCTGGTATGTATATCCTCACCGGATCTAAAGGCCTCGATCAAGGTCATATCGCCGGAAAGATGGGCCAGGACGCGGAGTTCTATCTGTGAATAATCCGCCGAGATGATCTCACAGCCATCCGCAGCGATAAAGGCCTGCCGAATCCTTTTTCCCTCAACCGTTCTCACAGGAATATTCTGCAGGTTCGGGTTACTGCTCGACAGCCTGCCCGTTGCGGTAACGGCCTGATTATATGAAGTATGAATCCTTCCCGTTTCCGGGTTGACCAGCGCGGGCAGGGCATCGACATAGGTGGACTTCAGTTTCGATATGCTCCTGTAGGCCAATATCTCTGCCGGAAGCTCATGGGTCCGGGCCAGATATGTCAGGACGTCGACGCCGGTAGAATAACCGGTCTTCGTCTTTTTACCCCTGGGAAGACCAAGCTTATCAAAGAGAATAATCTGAAGCTGCTTAGGTGAGCCGATGTTGAAACTTTCGCCGGCAAGCCGGTATATCTTTTCCTCCGAGAGCGACATCAGCTCTTCAAGCTGAAATGACATCTCACCTAATAGCCCAACATCGATCAGGACGCCTTTTTTCTCCATCGCGGCCAGTATCCCAATCAATGGCATCTCCACATCGTAAAAGAGATCTCCCATACCCCCTTTCTCGATCTTCCCGGAAAGCAGGGAGGAAAGCTCAAGAATTGCGTCCGCCCTCCTACATGAATAATCTCTTGTCGTGTCGAGAGAAAGGGCTTCAAAACCGATTGCCTTTGAACCCTTTCCGACCAATTCTTCTTTAGATGTAATTTCACGACCAAGATGATCCATGACAATATCGGTCAGATCATAACTGTGCTTCGTGGGATTCAGGACATAGGAAGCTATCATCGTGTCACAGCCGGCTCCTATCAGATCGCTGCCATTTCTTGAAAGAACAATCAGCGAGTTCTTAATATCATGTCCATGCTTTTTTTTGTCTCTATCGCAAAAAAAAGGAGTCAGTCTCTTCAGCGCATATTCCAGTTCAAGCCGGTCGGGAACGTCTTCATAAGTATTTGAAATCGGGATTAAATATGCTTCGTCTCTAACAGGACAGATGGAAATTCCAACTATTTCGGCTAACATCGGAACATCCGATGTCAGCTCAAGATTAAAAGAAAATTCCTCAACTTCCTGAAGTTTCTTCAACAACGTCTCAAACTCATCCTTCTTCAGGATCACATTATATTTTTTCTCCTGATCCTCTGCCTCCTCAATCTTCAATTCCTTAATCAGAGAGTAGAACTCAAACTCTTTGTACAGTTTCCTGAGAACATCTGTGTCCGGCTCCGTGCGGCGCGAATTTTCAAGATCGAATTCGATCGGGGCATCTGTCTTTATAACGGCCAGTTCCCGGCTCATCTTGGCCTGTCCTGCATACTCTGTGAGATTTTCTCTTACCCTTTTATTTTTTACCTTATCCGCATTTCTCAATACCTCTTCTACCGTGCCAAACTCCCTTATCAATTTGAGAGCTGTCTTCTCTCCCACACCGGGGACGCCGGGAATATTGTCCGACGCATCCCCCATCAGGCCGAGTATCTCGACCACCTTCTCAGGATCTACCCCAAAGCGCTGTCTGACACCTTCAATATCGTATGTCTTATCCTTCATCGTATCGATCATAACGATATCATTCGACACGAGCTGCATAAAATCCTTGTCTCCGGAGACAATAACTGTCTTTATTCCTTTTTGAGCATAGGTACTGGCAAGCGTTCCTATTATATCGTCCGCCTCCATGCCCTCTTTTTCCAGGACAGGGATTCCGAACCCCCGCACAATATCCTTGATACGAGGGATCTGCGGAATGAGGGTGTCGGGCATCGGTTTACGCGTAGCTTTGTATTGATCGTAGATCTTATTGCGAAAGGTTGGGCCCTTTACATCAAAGATAACTGCGATATAATCCGGTTTCCTGTCGCGGCAAAGCCCTGCAAGCATCCTGGTAAAAGCGTAAATGGCGTTGGTGGGCAGTCCCTTCGAGTTGGAAAGCTCTTTTATTGCGTAAAAGGCGCGATAGACACAGTTACTGCCGTCTATTAAAAACAGGGCAGGTTTTTTTATTTTTTCCGTCACAGCAACCTCTAAAAATACCACAGTGAAATATCACATAGTATATATGAATGCAAACACCACAGAAAATCGGTCCCGAATTTGCCGATATATGATATCTCCTTGACATACAATCATTTTTTTTTTACTCTCCCGGTTATTGCTTATCCGGCACATTGTATTAATTTTCATCCGGGATAGTGGCATAGTTATAACTATGTACAGTAAAAAAGGTAGCAATTTCAAAAGGACAAGCATGAAAGCATGGTTAACACTGCTATGTGCCTTAACCATTATGTGGCTGCAGGTCATCCCGGCTGAAGCCGCTCAGTTAAGACATATCAGAATTGGCGAACATAAAACATTTACAAGAATTGTATTTGAATTCGATGGTCATGTCCGGTTTCAGGAACCTGTTATAAAAGGCAAGGGGAAATTCTCCCTTGTTTTTTTTGATAGCGCCACCACAGAGGCTCTACCTTTCCAAAAATTTCACGAGAGAACCAGGCGGGTTGGCGCCGTTGAACTTATCCAGCGAGGACCCCATTTAACCGCCAGTGTTACCCTCCCTTCACCAGATTTTAAACTCAATTTTTTCTCTCTTTTCAGTCCCGATCGGGTTGTTTTAGACATATACTGGGGGAATGAAGATCAAACAGCTTTTACGCCCCGGAAACCTTTCGACAGGATATTGACAGCGCCCGAGGCAGAAAACAAATCTCTTTCCCCCGCCTCCAAATCCGGCCGGTTGCAGATATCTTTGTTGATCGTATTAGTCATGTTAAATGTTATCACCGTCATTATTCTGGCCTTACTGAGTTTCAAGCTATTGCAGAAAATACGCGCAACTGATCCGACAAATACCGGTAAATTTTTTGATTCGGATGGGACATCGGATGAAAGAGTATTTTCCATAGATTCCAAGATCAAGGAAGAAATGAAAAAGTATGATCGAACTTGATCGGAGAAAGCGCCATGGTTGACGAAACTCAAACAGAATTGAATGTTGGACTCTCGGAAGAGGAAAAAGACGACCTCGAAAAACTGATAAAAGCGTTTAAAAGCGAACAATCTCCCGCCACATCCGGCGCCACATTGGAAGATATTCAGAAACAGGTTGTATCCATGGGCGAACACATTGCCCAACTATCTGAAATGTTGCTGAAATTCGATATGAGGATTAAGTCGATATATAAAATAATACGCCTCTCTCATAAAAAAAGCGAGACCATAAATGAGCGTATAGACGCCATCATCAGATACGTTAAGCATGGGAAAATATTTAGCCGGAGGTGAGCATTGAACAATCAGGTTGAGAGACGAAGCCACATCATCAATCGCTTTCTTGACGGTTCTATCGCGATAGATTCCATTGGTGAATTTGAAAAAATGCTCGATATCTTCCCCGGGAATCCGGCATTCCATAAAGCCTTTGCCGACTTGCTGGCAAGAGAAAAGTCGTT
>JAUWNZ010000025.1 GCA_030612385.1 Pseudomonadota bacterium
TTGTGGGGTGCGGATTTTCTTGTTCCGGTTGTAACGAGGGAAAACAAAGCCCTTACAATAGGGACTTCCGAATATACTATAGGCGTTGGTGGGGACTTAGACACAGTCCGACCAATGCGGATAGAAAACGCCTATCTAAAAGATTCAAACGGGTACAGTTATCCTTTAACGGAAATGTCAGCGGATGAATATAACGATATTTCCTTAAAGACACAGGACGGCAGGCCGACTAAATATTACTTCATACCAGAAGAAACCTTAATCAAAATCATCTTCAACTTTGAGCCGGATGCAGCATACACGCTGTATTTTGAGTCCTGGAAGAACTTCACGGAATTTGCGGCACTTACAACTGAAACAACCCTTCCAAATGAATATAAAGAAGCTATCATCAGCAATTTAGCGATTATACTGGCAGAAGAAAACTCTATTGATTTACCGCAATCTGTTTATGCGAGAGCAAATGCTGCGTTAAGTTTAATTTCAAGACTGGTGGCGATAACAAGAATCCCACCGAAAGCTAAGTTTGAGTTTGGGGCTGGGCACAGATACAACATCTTTACCGACGAATGAGGTTAAAATGGGTAGATATCGTGGCGAAACCTTCAAAATACTGTGTGGAGTTAAGGGAATAAATAACAACCTTAACATTAACGCAGTTGAGCCTGATGCCCTTATTTGGCCGTCAAAGAATATTGATTTGACAAAGGGTGGATGGGGAAGACGAAAAGGCACTGCAAAAATAAACGAGACGGTTGTTACAGATGCTCCTCGTATCATGGGAATTTACGATTTTCTGAAAATAGGTGGTTCACAGCATATAGTTTTTGCTACAAGCGATGGTAAGATATATAGGACTTCCAGCGTAACAATCAAAACAGGCTTAGGTGCAAATAAATATGCGCATTTCGAGATGTTCAACAATGTTATGCTTTTTTGTAATGGGTACAACATTCCTCAATCTTGGGATGGAGCGGCTGGGGCAACATTAAACCTGACAGATGTTCCTACTGACTGGGCTGGCACAAACTACCCTTCGGTGATGATAAGACATGGTAGGGGTAACTCTGAAAGAATGTGGGCGTTTGGTTGTCCTTCTACTCCATACACCGTGTATGTGACCCCTAATGGAAGCGGCACTGATTTTTCAGATGCTAACGTTATTACCTTTTCAATCGATACCGGAGATAATGCTGGACTGGTTGGCGGGGTTGTTTACAAGGATCAGTTAATCGTATTCGGAAAAAGAAACACCTTTATAATGGACGATGCAGACACCAATACTGATAATTGGGGATATACTGCATTCACGAGAGAAGGTGGGGTAGCACATCAAAGATTAATCATTCCAACACAAAATGACATAATTTGCATGATGGAAGATGGGGAAATTTACTCACTTGCCGCCGCAGAGCAATATGGAGATTACAAAGCCGGATCAATCATCCGTTCAAAGTTTATGGATAGGTGGATACGGGATAATGTTAAGCTTTCATATATAGAACATTTTCATGGCATTTATGATCCTGTAAATAAAAAAGTTAAAATCTTTGTCGTCAGAACCAATAAAACTGAAGTTGATACGGCTATGGTTTATTATGTTGAAACAGGGGAATGGATGATAGAGGACAATGTTGATTATAATTCCGGCTATAGTGCTTCTGCGTCAGAATTAGTCAAAGTATCCCCCGGCGTTTATGAAGTTTATACTGGGGATTATTCAGGTTTTATTTGGCATTTAGAACAATCTGATAAAAATGACGATAGTAATGGGTATAAAAGCAAAGCCCTTACACCTTATTTGTATATGGAGAATGCAAGAGAATCAAAACTCTTCAGCAGGTGTTGGATAGACCTTGAACCGGAAACAACCTATGATTTGGATATAAGATTTTATATTGATGAAATTTATGCAACTGAAGTTTCGATGGCAGGAGATGTTGGAGAATTGGGGTCTTTTGTTCTCGGTGTTGATATTATGGGAATACAGCATTTAATCCGTAATTCATTTGCTTTAGGTGTAAAAGGAAAAAAGATTCAATTTGAGTTTACTAATTCCATAGCAGATGAAGAATTTTTCTTGTCACAAATAATGGTTGATTTTCTACCCTTGGGCAAGGCGGCAAGATGAAGATAACCTGCAAATATAGTAAGGATTCAAGAACTTTAACTCTTTATTTTCCTGAAGAGTTTGATACCACTATGCTTGCAGATGCTTCTGTAACCACTGCTAAACTTGCCAATGATTCAATAACCACTGCTAAACTTTCCAATGATTCAATAACCACCTTGAAAATAGTAGATGCTGCTGTGGAATCAGTTAAAATAGCTACAGCCTCAATCACAGGTGCGAAAGTCGCAACCGAAGCCATAGGGTCTTCACATTTAGTAGATGCTCTAATCACCACAGCTAAGATAGCTAATCTTGCGGTGAGTACAGACAAACTTGCAGACCTTATAATTACAGCTGGAAAATTAGCGACCAATGCTGTAACAGAAACAAAAATATTGAATAGTGCTATCACTAATGTAAAACTTGCCAACCTTGCAGTTGATACAGATAAATTAAATGCCCTTTCGGTTACGGCAGCAAAATTAGCGGGTGCAGTTACCGATGACATAGCCCAAGGAATATCCGATGCTGAAACCGCACAGGGAGCTGCCGAGGATGCTCAGGGAGATGCAACTACGGCACTAAGTTCTCTTTCCGATATCGCCGCGGACGACAAAGTAACTCCGGTCGAAAAGCTGACAGCGAAACAGCTTTGGGATACAATCGTTGTTGAGGGTACTGCTACTACAGGTACGCTCCCCGTTCAGGCAACTGCGTTCTCAGTTGCAGACACGGATTTCGATACAGCCTATGCAGAACTAAACACATATCTGAATACCACAATCGAAGTTTTTGCAAATATGTCAACTGCAACAACGATTGTCAGGGCTACTTGGGATACTGCATGGAAGAACTATTATGACGAGAGGACTAAGTTGCTGAATGCTATAGCTTCTGCTGTTACATCTGGCAGTCCTCAAGCAGTAACCTGGCTTACAGATGCAGGGGTTTTAGCTACATTAGATGTAATAGATACAGCACAAATAGTCGATCTTGCAGTAGGAAATGCTGCTATTGCAAATGCAGCAGTAACTAATGCTAAGATAGCCAACCTTGCAGTTGATACAGCCCAGATAGCGGCGGGAGCTATTGAGAGTGCTAAAATAGCCGACCTTGCGGTAGGCACGGCCGCCATAGCTTTGGGGGCAATCGGTACAGCTAAAATAGCTAATGCGGCAATTCTTGAAGCGAAGATAGATGATGCGGCAGTGACCACAGTAAAGATTTCTGATGCAGCCATAGTAAGCGCCAAAATAGCAGACTTGGCTGTGATAGATGCAAAGATAGGCAGTGTAGCGGCAAACAAAATAGTTGCAGCCAATTTATCGGCAATAAATGCCGATTTGGGTACGATAACGGCTGGTATAGCAAAATCATCCGACGACAAGCTAACGATAGATTTTAATAATAAATGGCTCAAGGTGTGGGATGCACAAGGCACTCCGGTTCTTCGTGTTCATTTGGGGTACATAGCATGAGTTATCATGGAATGTTGGTTAATGATCCAAACGGTGATGCACTATTCGATTCAGGTAGCATTGGATGGCTATGGGTAGATTCATTTATTGTTGGAGCTACAAGTAACGGAAGCGAAACGTACAACGATTTGCCAGACGATGCTGTAATATATGCGTATGGAGTCCCAACTTTAGTTTCTGGGGGAGGGCATATAGTGACAACAACTGGGAAAACGGTAAATTATACTTACTTTACTGGATCACCAATATTTATAAGACAGAATACGCCGACAGCAATCAATGTTTTTGCGAGGTAGCAAAAAATGTCTTACGGTATTCACATTTTTGGACAAGACGGAGGAATCATTCTTGATAGTGATTATCACCTCCTTAAATTTGCTGGAAAGGGAACAAACATTTCCATCTCGTTAACTATAAATTTTCCTGACAAACGTTGTTATAAGGGATATGTTTGCTCACCAGCTCTTTCCCTATCTTCCGAACCCACTATGTTTTTTAATATTGCTTCGGGAAACAATATTTGCGTGGAGAGGATTTGGGAAAATGATGCCACCCATAGAACAATGCAGTTTAGTTCATCTTACAATGCTTATCCTGACATGTATTGGTTTGAAAATGAACAAAAAATGCCTTCAGAAGATGATTATGGACTATTGGTATATGATGCAAGTGGAAACCTTTTATTCGATTCTGGGTGGTACAAGGCAGATCTTTTAAATGTGGTGAATATAAGAAGTCTTGTTGCCACGTTGGGCGAATCAATGTCTGTTTCGGCTGGAATTACAAAACCAGCTATAATGTTCCAATCTCGTTATGGTAGAGCAAGGGCTCATGACTACTCTGGGCAGTATTACCGTATGGCAATAAGAAGAAACACCACTGTGTTTTCACTGGAAGAACAGATTGTACAAAGTGTTAATTACGGTCATGGCACCCCATGGGAGTCTCAAACATGGCCAGATGGTGCCACCTACTCGGTCCCCATAATTGACGGCGACCTTTATGATTGATTGGCTCATTTTTATGTTGATTATGAATAAATATTGGAATAAGGGAATAGTCGATGGTTGGCTTTACATAACCTGCCCTGTTATGGAAGACGCCAAAGCCATGAAACTGTTTTCTATGAAGCGCAAAGTATATGAGGAACTTAAAGATATAGAAAAAGAATTAAAGAACAGTGAACTTAAAGGATGGATAGCTTATACCGGAGTGAAAAATACAAATATGTTATCAATACTTCTGGATCAAGGCGCTGTGCCTTATAAAATCAATAAAGAAGAAAGCGTAATTTGGGTCAAAAAGGAGAAATCATGAAAATAAATACTTATACGGAATTTAATTGGAATGAAGAAAAACAATCCTATGAAGTTTCCTATTCCGAAGCCGAGGCTTATGAAGGTAAAGTTGCCTTATGCGGAGGAGGTGGCACGAAAGTCGAAGCTCCTCGACCCAGTGCGGAAGAGAAGGCGCTCCAGGCTGAACAATTAAAAATCCTCCAGACCCAAAGAGCCGAATCAGAAACGATGAGACCTTATGTCTTGAAGGGCATGGGGTTGATTGAGGAAGATGGCGCACTTCGATACATAACTGAAGAGGAGCGTACAGCCGGAATGAGTGAACTTGAACGAGGACAATATGACCTTACCAGGATGTCACAGAAACGTCAAGCCCAGGCATACGCAGGTGAACTTCCTATCAGTCCGGCACTTGAAGAAAGTTTAGGTGATCAGGAAAGACAGATGGCAGAAGCTCTTTCACAAAGACTGGGGCCGAACTGGATGCAGACAACGCCAGGACAACAAGCAATGAGCGAACTTCAGGAACGATCAGACCTATTACGAGAAGAGGCCCGTAGGGGAGCAATATCAGGAGAAGGTGGATTGCTTCTATCTAATCTCGGATATTTGGGGAACGTACAAGGACAACAGACACAGATGGCAGGGCAATTTCCTTCACGAACAAGCGGTTTATTTGGCGGGTATGGACAAATACAACAACCATATCAACAGCAGAGACAGATGAAATTTCAGGCAAGTGCCATGAAGGCACAGGCAAACGCACAAAGGCAGGCAGGTCTGATGGGTGGAATTGGTAATCTATTGGGAGCTGGTGTGCAGGCGTATGGAATTCATGCAGGGTTAGCGGCGGCGGCATCGTCAAAGACTCTTAAGGAAAACATTAAAAATATTAAATCACCGATAGAAAAAATAATAAGTATAAACGGTGTTAATTTTGACTGGAAAGAAGAGGCACAGGATTATGGCAAAGGACATGACGTTGGGGTAATCGCTGAAGAACTTGAGAAAGTAATACCTGAAGCAGTTGTTGAAATTGGCGGTGTTCGACACGTCTATTATCATAAAATAATACCCTTGCTTATAGAAGCGGTTAAGAGCCAGCAACAGCAGATAAACAGTTTGCGGGAGGTGTAAAATGCCAAACAATCCGAGTTCCTGGGGTGCCTTTGCCGAAGGTATCGCCGGTGGCATAAAGGGAGGTACAGAAAACTATTTTGCCGGTGTTCTGAAAAAAATAGACAGAGATGAAAAGAGGGCAATAGCACAGGGGGAGATGTCGTATAAAATCTTTACGGATACGAACCTTCCTGTTGAAGTAAGAAAAAGGGCTTACAAGGCATGGCAAACTGGAAACAAAGACTGGGATACCGGGATACAGGCACCCGACTTTCCTGATGAATATTGGAAAAACGACAAGCTTACATCATATTTTAAAAAAGGGCAGGCTATTTTAAAAAACAAAGAGTATTCCATTCAGGAAAAGATGGAGTTTTTACAGGGAATAGAAAGAGAGGCTATGGATGCTTTAGGGACTACCGCTACCGATGTATTAAAACCCCTAAAAGCAGAGGCAGCCTATGGCTATTCACAAGAGTTAAAAGGCTTAACCCCTGAAATTCCTGTTACCGAAGATGAAAAAGCCAGGTTCTATGGCATGACAGGCAAGAAGTTTACTGAATATTATCCTGAGAAGAAAGCAGAAACAGATCGTGAGTTTTTTAAACATGATCCAAAAGGATATAAGGCATACAAGGCGGCCGGCCGGAAGGCAGTTGATGAAGCCCCCCCGGGTCACACCGAAAAAAGAATGGCAGAAAAGGAGCTTAGGGATACTGAAAATACAATAAGGCTTAATCCTACCAACGAAGCAATTTCGCCACAGGTAGATTTTTTCAATTCAAAAAGTACCAAAAATTACTTCTTTATACCCAAGATAACTAAACATTTCTTTGGTAGTGATACTATGAGGTTTGAAAAATTCATATTGCCAAAAGAGGTAACGGAGAAAGGCTGGACTGCACGGTTAATCCGTAAAAAGGCAAAGGAACAAGGATTGTCTCCAGCAGATGCAATGCGTCAATGGGGTATTATTGAATAATGTTGTCTCCTGATGAAGTAGGTAAAAAACGAATATTGTCACCTTATGAAGCTGGGAGAAGAATGTTGTCTCCTGATGAAGTAGGTGTATCTATATTAAGGAAGCCAAGTGGTGCAACTCGCAGTTTTGCTCCTACTTTGGGAGAAACTGTTACGGGGTTCGCTAAAGAAGTCTCAGAGATGCCCAAAACTCTTGGAGAAGTAGGACTTATGCTGGCAACTGCCGCCCCCGTATGGGTTATTGGAAGTTTGGGAAAGATAGGGATAACCGGATATGGTGAATTAAAAGGCAAGGACACTACCGAGCAAGCGGAACGATTCCAGGAAGAAATCGGTAAGGCTGTATGGAAACCGCAAACAAGAGCAGGGAAGGTAGCGACTGAACTTATTGGCAAAGGTTTCGAATTCATTGCCACTCCTGTGCGGGAAGCGGCTGCATTGGTTGGAGAATCCTGGGACAGCAAAACAGTTGAAGCTGTCTCTCAATTCATCGGAGAATTAGCCCTGTTTCATTATGGCGCTAAAGGGATAAAGAAAGGAAAAGTTAAAATTCCTGAATGGTATAACAAGATGTCAAAAAGGGAACAAACCGTTGTTGATAATATGGTTAAAGAAGTTATCAAACGGCCGAGAGAAAAACCCGCCGAAGGCACACCTACCCCCAAAGAAGAGATAAAACCGGCTCCTGAGCCAACTGGTGAGGTTATAGTAGAACCCAAACCCGAACTGAAGGGGAAGGAACCCTGGATGATGACGAGGGATGAACTTGAAGTAAAGTATAAAAAAGCAGGTGATGTTGTTGATGGACGAACCATAAGAAGTGAAATACCGAATATGGATTCAATATCAGCGTCTATTGACAATTCAACTACTCTTCCTGGGATATACGAAATTCCATTGTCTGAGTTTGAAGGTGGTTTGACAGGTAAACATTATTCGGTAAGTGGAACTCGGCGAATTGCTGAACTTGCCGATGAAATTACTGCATCGGGTGTGATAAATCCGTTGATTGTCGTTATAGATGCAAAAGGTCCATATATTCTTGAAGGAGCAACAAGAGCAGAAGCCCTTTATAAATCTGGCGCAAAGGCGTTTCCGGCAAAGATTGTTCTGGATGAAGGTTCTTTTTATGATGCAACGAAACAAGCGATAAAAGAAGGCCGTCCCATCGCCCCCGAAGTCCTGAAGGACTATCCAGACTTGAAGCCCGCAACGAAGAAACCCGCTCCTGAGCCATCTGGTGAGATTGTGAAGCCTCTTATCAAAGAAGCCAAGAAGTACAAAACGGCTGATGAGTTTGTGGAGGGACAGGGTCTTTATGAAGGCTCCATGAAAGCCATGAAGGATATCTCTGCCTCTACAGCACAGATTATTGAAAGCACCAAGGTTAAACCAGAAATTCACAAAGGGGTAAAAGTAGCTAAAGAAGCAATGATCGAGCATGATAGAAATATTCGTGCTGCTGAGTTTACTTCAAAGCAACTTGAAAAAGTTGTTAAGGAAGTTGTTCCCAAAGAAGATAGGCAGATGGAGATGGTTCATGCCTATGAACAGAAGATGCGTGGTAAACATTGGGATAATCTGACTAAGATTGAAAAGGGTGTTGTGAAATGGGCGGCACAAGAAAAAGCAAAGTTGAACAAGTACATTAAAGATAATAACGTTCTCGAGATGATGGAGTCTAAAAATATAAATCATATCTTCCATCATTGGATTAACCCTGTGTCCGGGAAACCTTATGCCGCAGTTTATGGAAAGTTTAGTAAGGGACTTCCACAAGCAAAACAAAGGACAGTTCTTACTTATGAGACCGGAATTAACGAAGCCGGATTGAAACCGGCAACTACTAATCTCGGCAAACTTATCGGGATAGAGTGGGAAGCCGCTACCAGAGCTAATAGTGCAAGACAGTTATTCAAAGAATTACATGGGATAAAGGGCGACCCCGAAATGAGTATTGAACTCACAAGAGGTAAACCGCCATGCCCTGTCCGCATGGTTGAGAGATGGGACAAACTTCAGAAACAGGGACTCTCAGATTCTTATATAAGATATGATTCTCCATTCCTTGACAAGACAATGGCCTTCAAGTCTTCAGATGGAACTATGATTAGAATGAAGGGTGCGGTTGGTGTTCAGAAAGACCTATACCCATTTGTTCGAGCATATATTGAGAGTCCTGTTTACGGAAATTTATCTAATCTTAACTTCGCTTCCAAGAGCCTCAAACTTGGGATAAGTATGTTTCATGTTGTATCGCTTGGGATGCAGGAGTTGGCAAATTTCAGGGTTCCTTTTGTTCATATTCCCAAAGGATTAAAACTTAGAAAAGAACTTGGCTCGACCACGAAACTCCTCCATCAAGAAGGACTTGAACTTTTTAAGGGATATGAAGATTTAGGATATCAGAACACCTTTTTTGAAGGGGCAACTATAGTTGGGAAGTCGGGGAATGTCGTTGCATGGCCTGTTACAAAGATGAGAGATTTTATTTTTAACGTTGTTCAGCCGGGAATGAAAACATCATTTGCTGATATGCAGTTCAGAAAACTACTTCCAAGGTATCTTAAAAAAGCAGGTGAAACAATGACTGCTGAAAAAGTAATGGTAAGATACGAACAAGGTAAACCCGTTCCTGTTTCCGCAAGGGTATGTGCAAGGGATGTTGTTAAAAAGTCAGACGGACATTTCTCAGGAGAACATTACAAGAGATCGCTTCTTGAAACAAATAGATTTATGGTGAAATTATATTTCTCCCCAGAAGCAAAGAAGTTTTGGCAGGCCGCCCTCCTGTCTCCAACTTGGCAGAGAGAGCATTTACTTGTCGCAAAGAATGTTGCCAAATCCTTTATGCCTGATTCGATGATTAAAAAGCTCGGCATGGAAGAGATAGGCTTAATAAAATCTCAGTATAGGAAATATGCTCTTGGCGGGATAATGATTGTCGGAGCAGTGGACTTGTGGAATCAGATGTCAACGCAGGTAATGGATGGAGAAAGCAAGCATATATGGGAAAATCCAGAAGGCAAGGGGTTCGCTGTAAGGGCTTGGTGGGATGAACCCGACTATACGATTACTACAAAGAACGGACAAAGAAGGACAATTAAAGGAGGCCCTGGTTATATAAGGCCACTTAAATCACTGTTTGAAGTTGCTGAATGGGGTAAGGATCCTATTAAAAAAGTATCATATAAACTTTCTCCAATGGTCTCTGCAATAGGGCAACAGTTGTTTGGGATAAGAGGATACAAAGGAATTGAGGACATACCAGAAAGATTGTGGGATTTTACGTTCGATGTAACAACTCCTATCGTTGTCGATCAGGCCATTCTTGCAGCAGAAGGTAAAAAGGCAATTCCGGGAGTTGTAACTTCATTCTTTGGTATGCCAGCATCAAAGGCAAAAAGGAAAACGGGAAGAGCCTTAAGAACAACACGTGAAATGAGAGAAACACATAAACTTGGAAGGTGAGCTATGTCATTTTTAAGCCGAGTGAAAGAATGGAGGGACAAGGAAGTTTTAACACATACTGATCTTAATGCAGCATTTGACAATATTGTTGATAATATTGTTCAAGGAACCACTACGACAAAAGGGGTGCT
>JAUWNZ010000159.1 GCA_030612385.1 Pseudomonadota bacterium
GGCACGTTCCGCGCGTAGAGCGGTAACCGAGGCTCGTAATCACGGCGTCAACGCGGGACTTTTACAACTTATTACCCTCTTTCCTTTCCCCAGGCGCGCAGTGGAGAAGGTCTTCCGCCGGTGTCGAGCTGTGCTGGTGCCTGAAATGAACATGGGACAAATCAGCCGGGAAGCGGAAAGGGTCAACCGGAACACTACTGTCATAAACAAATGCAACCGTATTGACGGTAAGTTAATTACACCTGAAGAAATTTATTGCCGACTCGTGAAGATGTGATTTGCCTTAGGTAGATAGTGCCTGAACGAAAACCTCGTTCAGGCACAGTTTTGAGTTTTGGGTTTCGAGTTTTGAGTTAAAAAAAGAAAACAATCTCAGCGAGATTGAATTTTCTAAACAAAAGTGAAAAACCATATTTCAGGGTTTTCGTTTAGGCACTAAATAGATCTGTAGGCTTTTTTAGTTCCTTAATTAGTAAGGAGAACAGTAATGCCCAGAGACGTTACCACATTAGTGCATAAATATTTACGGCATGATAAGACATTTCCCCATATATGGTGCCCGGGTTGTGGCAACGGTATCTTGTTAGGCGCTCTTATTCGCGCTATTGATCGATCAGGATTGGAAAAGAATGATGTCGCGCTTGTATCCGGCATTGGATGTTCCGGACGTATAACCGTTTATGTAGACTTAAATACTGTGCACGTAACCCATGGACGCGCCTTAACCTTTGCCACAGGCATAAAATTGGCAAACGATGCCTTAAATGTCATTGTTGTTATGGGTGACGGCGATGCCACGGCAATTGGCGGGAATCATTTTATACACGCCGCGCGACGCAATATGGATCTGACGGCCATTGTTGTCAATAATCAGATTTACGGCATGACAGGCGGCCAGTATTCACCGACAACTCCCTATGGAAGCAAAACCGCCACTACTCCATACGGTCATATTGAAAATACTTTTTCTATTTCCGATCTGGCTACTGCTGCAGGCGCAGCCTTCGTCGGCCGTGGAACCGTATTTCACGCAAAACTTCTGGACCGGCTGATCAAGAAGGCTATCCTTAAGCGTGGATTCAGTGTTGTGGAGGTTATCTCCAGTTGCCCTACTCAATTTGGGCGGCGAAATGCGATGGCATCGCCTGTAATTATGCTGCAGTGGTTGCGAGATCACGCGGTAACTCTGGAGAAAGCACGCAGTATGACAACTGAAGAATTAGAAGATAAGTTTACCATTGGTGTCTTGACCGATGTTGAAAAACCCGTTTATTCAGAGGAATATAAGAAGATTCGCGAACGCGCGAAGGCATCCTCAGTCGCTTAATCCACAGATTTCGCAGATCACACGGGTTACTCTAATTACTTGTAACTGTTCACCGCAGAGACCGCAGAGTTAGACAATTAAACAAATTAAGAAGGGAAATGACATGATTTCATCTTCTGATACGAAAAGCTTAAAATTAGAGCGAAATGACTTTAGCTCTTGGTTTACAAGGCTAATTTCTCAACTGTCTCTGCGTTCTCCGCGGTGAACGGATAAGTTGCTCGAAAGGCTTGTAATAATATGATTGAAGAAGATCGTTTGGAGATTTGCTTTTGTGGATCGGGTGGCCAGGGGATTATCACCGCTGCGATTGTGCTGGCGGAGGCTGCGGGGGTTTATGACGGCAAATATGTGTGCCAGACACAGAGTTATGGCCCTGAAGCCAGAGGAGGAAACTGCAAGGCGGAAGTTGTCATTAGTAACAGGGAAATCGATTACCCCAAGGCCTCTCACCCGGTCTTTCTACTCGCTATGAATCAAGCATCCTGCGACACTTACTTTTCAGACCTTAAACCAACAGGTCTTCTGATCGTAGACGCCACTCTTGTGAAAAAGATTCCAACGGGCAGGGTGGTCGCTATTCCTTTTACACAAATCGCCAGGCAACAGATAGGCAGGGAGGTGGTCGGCAACATGGTGGCCCTCGGAGCTGTCGGATATCTGTGTCAGGCCGTATCCCCGGAAAGCCTGGAAGAAGCTGTGGCGGCTCGGGTTCCCGCTGGAACGGAAGATATCAATCTCCGGGCATTGCGCGCCGGCATTGAAGCTGCCAAAAAGTTTGATTTAGACACCCTGCCGGAGTTAACTATGGAAGAGGATGAGTAGAATGATGACCCACCCGAAACTGGTCGAAGCGATGAGTAACCCTGAGTTTTATCCCCACAGGTCACAGGGGGTTGAACTAATACAGACTCATATCTCATATATTTTCATCGCAGGAGACTATGTGTACAAAGTGAAAAAGGCCGTTGACTTTGGGTTCCTCGATTTTACCACCCTTGAAAAAAGAAGGCATTACTGTAATGAGGAAATTAGGCTAAACAGGAGACTGGCCCGGGAGATATATCTCGGCGTGGTCGAGATATGCGAGGATGCCGATGGAAATCTTTTTCTCGGAAAGGGAGCCGGTACCGTAGAATATGCCGTAAAAATGAAAAGATTGCCACAGGAGAGGATGCTCTCCACGCTTCTCCCCGAGGGAAAGGTTGACAAGTCTATCATGAAGCCTATCGCCGGAAAGATGGTTGATTTTCATGAGAATGCCGCCACTGGAGGGGAAATAGATCTCGTTGGCGGCGTCGAGACGATCAGGAAGAACCATGATGAAAATTTTGAGCAGACCGGACCCTACATAAATATAACAATTCCCGAAAACAGCTACCGGTTCATAAGGTCTTATATTTATCGCTTTATGGAAGAGCAGCTTCCCCTGTTAAAGAAAAGGGTTGCTGCTCACAGGATCAGGGACTGCCACGGCGATCTTCACATCGAACATATATGCATCACCGATGATATTCTGATCTTTGACTGTATCGAGTTCAACGAGCGGTTCAGATATTCCGATGTGGCCGCCGAAGTTGCCTTTCTTGCCATGGATCTGGATTATAATGGTTATCCGGATTATGCGGATGCCTTCAAAAACCATTACATAAAATACTCCGGAGATGATGAGATAAACACACTTCTCAATTTTTACAGATGTTATTATGCCTATGTTCGGGGGAAAGTCACAAGTTTCAGGATAGACGACGAGGCCATACAGAAAGAGGAACGCAAAAAGGCGGCGGAGACGGCCATCAGGTATTTTGATCTGGCATACACTTACGCTGCACGTTTGGAGAAACCTTCGCTAATTCTTGTTGCGGGTCTGATGGGAACAGGAAAGAGTGTGCTTGCGAAAAACATAGCGCCGCGCCTGGGCGCTGAGATTCTTCGCTCCGATATCCTCCGCAAGGAAATATTGAACATATACCCGACAGAGCGTTATTATGAAGATTTCGGAAAGGGGATATACACGGATGATATCTCCCGGAAGACCTATCAAAGAGCTCTCGATCTGGCGGAAGAAAAGTTGATAGAGGGGAAATCGGTTATTATCGACGCTTCATATAAAGACCGGGATGAGAGAATCAAGGCGGCAGACACCGCCGGTCGGCTGAATGCAGGCTTTTTTGTTATTGAGTGTTTCTGCCCTGATGAGATTATCAAAAAACGCCTTGACTCACGGATGGCAGATGTTGATGAAGCATCGGATGGGAGATGGGAGATATTCCAGACACAGAAAGATAAATTTGATGAGATTACCGAGGTTCAAAAGATTACCATAGACACTTCCCTTACAGAGGAGGAAAGCGTCCGGAAGGCCATTGAGGAGATATCAAAATTAAAAACTAAAATTTAAGACGGCGTTTTACTTTTTGGTTTTGCAATTTGATATTTTAGTTTCCCTCTCTTGTTCGAGAAGGCGCTTTGTTTCATTGATGAAGAAAGTAACTTTATAATCCATGCCGAGTTTTGGATACTCCCTTGCCACGGTCTCAAATCTCTTCAGGGCAGCCCTGTATTTTTTCGCCTTAAAGTAGAAATGCCCCACGTAAAATTCGTGCTCGCCTAATCTTTTCCTGGAATCTCTCAGTTTTTTCTCCGCCATGAATGAA
>JAUWNZ010000151.1 GCA_030612385.1 Pseudomonadota bacterium
GGGGGGCGATAAAATAAGTTTACGAGTTAACAGCACAAAAGCCGGGAGGCCAAATTTCTAATTTCTAATTTCAATTAACGCTTACCGTGGATTGAGACCAACATTTCAAAAATGTAATCCCCCTATTTATTGAGCTGATACCATTATTCCTTACAATTCGAAGATTCCCGGCAGATTGTTCAGAAAGGTAATTACAGACGGTAAATATATGGCAAAGACCATGACACAGAAGATTCTGGAAAGGCATCTGATCACAGGTAAATACAGGCCGGGTAGTGAAATCGGTATTCATATAGACCAGACCCTGACGCAGGATGCTACCGGCACAATGGCTTATCTTCAGTTTGAGGCCACGGGTCTTGACAGAATCAAAACGGATCACTCTGTGAGCTTTGTCGACCACAACACAATACAGATCGGGTTCGAGAACGCAGACGATCACAGATACCTTCAGACTATAGCCGCCAGGTTTGGTATATATTACTCCAGGGCGGGGAATGGAATATGCCATCAGGTGCATCTGGAAAGATTCGGAAGGCCCGGGACTACGCTTCTGGGTTCCGACAGTCATACATCCACAGCCGGTGGCATAGGGCAGATAGCAATCGGAGCGGGTGGTCTGGACGTGGTGCTGGCCATGGCAGGTGAACAGTTCTATCTAACCTGTCCGGATGTTATCAAGATAAATCTGACAGGCAAACTGAGATCCTGGGTTAGCGCCAAGGATGTGATACTCCGGGTTCTGGAGATATTTTCGACCAAAGGAAACGTTGGATACGTTTTTGAGTATGGCGGGCCCGGGATAAAAACCCTGACTGTACCCGAGAGGGCAACCATTGCCAACATGGGTGCCGAGTGCGGCGTAACGACGTCCATATTCCCGAGCGATGAAGAGACGAAGAGGTTTCTCAAAGCTCAGGCAAGAGAAGAAGACTGGCAGAAGATTGCAGCAGATCCTGATGCCGGGTACTTCAAGGTAGTGAACATTAATCTGTCGGAACTGGTTCCTCTGGCTGCAGCTCCTCACAGTCCCGGCAATGTTTCACGTGTAAAGGATTTTGAGGGTATGGCGGTAAACCAGGTATGTGTCGGTTCATGCACCAACTCTTCATACAGGGATCTGATGATAGTTGCAAGAACCCTGAAGGGCAAAAAAGTACACCCTGGTGTAAGCTTTATCCTGGCGCCGGGTTCCAGACAGGTAATAGATATGCTGGCCCGAAATGGCGCCCTTGCGGATCTTATAGAAACCGGTGTCAGGTTGGAGGAAAATGCCTGCGGCTTCTGCATAGGAAACAGCCAGTCACCACGGAACGAAGCCATATCTCTCAGAACCAGTAACAGGAACTTTCCCGGCAGGTCGGGAACGAAGAGCGCGAATGTATATTTGGTGAGTCCGGAGACTGCGGCAGCGGCTGTCATACAGGGGAGGATTACAGACCCACGGGACCTGGGGATGCCGTACCCCGATATAGAAATGCCCGAAAAATTCATAATAGACGATTCAATGATACTCCCTCCTTCCGATGATCCTGACAGCATAGAAATTTACAGGGGACCCAACATCGGAGACCCGCCATGCAATGAAGCGTTTCCGGAAGAAGTAACCGGTGTCGTGACTATAAAGGTGGGAGACAATATCACCACGGATCATATTATTCCGGCCGGTTCCAGGATGAAATACAGGTCAAACATCCCCAGATATTCCGAATTCCTCTTCGAGATTGTGGACCCAGGGTTTTTCAACAGAGCAAGGGAAATACAAAATTCCGGCAGGCACAACATAATTATAAGCGGACTCAGCTATGGACAGGGATCGTCGAGGGAGCACGCGGCACTCTGCCCCATGTATGTGGGAGTAAAGACGGTTATTGCCAAATCCTTCGAAAGAATACACGCGGCAAACCTGATAAACTTTGGCATTGTACCGTTAACTTTTAAGAATGAATCCGACTACGATAAGATAGTTCAGGGTGACAGGCTGGGAATCCCGGATATCCGCGATAAAATCAGCCGGGGTGAAACGCTGAGTGTTAAAAATAATTCCAGCGGAGTGAAATTTGAAGTCGGCTGCAACCTGTCGCACAGGGCGAGGGATATAGTGCTCGCGGGCGGAATGCTTTCATATATCAAGAATAAAAAGAATAAACCTGAGTAGTTACAAAATAATTAAATCGGGGGACGAGTAAATGGTCGAAAAAATCAAGGTGAAGACACCTGTCGTGGAAATGGACGGGGATGAAATGACCCGGATCATGTGGCGAATGGTTAAAGATTACTTGCTCCTGCCTTATCTGGACATAAAAATCGAGTATTACGACCTTGGACTTAAAAACAGGGACAATACGGACGACCGGATAACTGTGGATGCGGCAAACGCAATAAAAAAACATAAGGTAGGTGTCAAATGCGCCACCATTACCCCCAATGCCGACAGGGTAAAGGAGTACGGACTTAAGAAGCAATGGGAAAGTCCCAACGGAACCATCAGGGGAATGTTGGACGGAACAGTATTCAGAGCGCCTATACTTGTTAAGAACATAAGTCCGGTGGTTAGAAACTGGAAGGAGCCGATTCACATAGGGAGACATGCGTATGGTGATGTTTACCAGAACCAGGAAATAAAGGTACCGGGACCGGGCATCGGGGAGCTGGTTTTTACTCCCGATGGTGGTGGTGAACCTGTAAGAAAAACTATAAATAAATTTACAAAATCCGGCATTCTCCAGGGAATCTATAACACGGATGCTTCTATCGGAAGTTTTGCCGCAGCGTGCTTCACATATGCCTTGGACCAGAAGATAGATCTGTGGTTTAGTACCAAGGATACTGTTTCCAAAGTTTATGATGCCGAGTTTCGCAACATCTTTGCAGAGGAGTACGAGGCGAACTGGAGGGACAAATTTGAAAAAGCCGGTATCGAATACTTTTTTACTCTTATCGACGATGCTGTTGCAAGGATCATCAGGTCTGAGGGCGGTATGCTCTGGGCCTGCAAAAATTATGACGGGGATGTAATGTCGGACATGCTTGCCTCCGCAAATGGGAGTCTGGCTATGATGTCATCCGTCCTCGTATCTCCCCAGGGTTTCTTTGAGTACGAAGCGGCCCATGGAACCGTCCAGAAACATTACTACAAGCACCTTGCAGGGGAAAAGACCTCGACAAACTCTATGGCGCTTATATTTGCATGGACAGGATGTCTGAAAAAAAGGGCACAGCTTGACAGAACCCCGGAAGTAGCTGATTTTGCACAAAAAACAGAAGATGCGGCTATAGAAACTGTTGAAAGCGGGATAATGACGGGTGATCTGATAAGGGTCGCGGATCCCGGTCCGGGAAACAGGCAGGTTTACACGGAAGATTTTATAAATTATATAAAACAGAATCTCGAGAAAAAATTGTAAGGAGATATTATTCCCATGATTTTCAGCAGCAAAGTAGACACATATTCAGTTAACATGTTTGACTGGTATATGATATATGAGTAAACACGTATCTGAGAACGACCAAACGAAAAAATAAAGACGGGTCTTTCCGGGAAACACATCCGACCTGCCTGTGCGTAGCACGCAGACAGGTGCCGCAACCATCAAGAAGATAAGAGATGATCTGAGGGGATGGAAGCTTGATCGCGCACTTTTTGTTGCCGATTCAGGCATGAACTCCATTGAGAACAAAAAGGAACTCTCGAAGGCCTGCGGAAAGTATGACGGCAAGTGGGTCATTGAGACCAACGATGATGCCATAACCCTCGAAGATGCAGCCTGCGGCTACAAGGGATTGATGGTTATCGAACGGTGTTTCCGCTCAATGAAAAGAACCCAGATCAAGATATGTCCCATGTACCACTGGGTTCCCCGCCGCATTGGGACCCACGTAAAGCTATGCGTTCTTCCTCTCCTGATAGAACGTGTCGCAGAGATCGAATGTAATGATACATCCTAATTTCCCGAAAAAATTATACCTATGCCATGCCAGGGAGTTGGATGTCCAAGGCTTTGAGAATATCCCGCTGTGCCTTGGTCAACTCTGTGAGGATATGACAGTACTTCCCAGAATATTTAACCTTGGTCAACGTC
>JAUWNZ010000030.1 GCA_030612385.1 Pseudomonadota bacterium
CTGAAGCACATGGAAGGCTGAAGCACATGGAAGGCTGAAGCACATGGAAGGCTGAAGCACATGGAAGGCTGAAGCACATGGAAGGCTGAAGCCTTCCGCTACATGCTTCTGCAATATGCCTTCCGCTATTCATTGAGCTGATACGAAAAAGGAATCTTACAGGTGGCATCTTTTTCTAAACAGTCGCCACAAACCTAACAGGTGAACGGCAATTATTGCCATAGCGAGTCTAGGCACCCAGAGCCAGAATGCGCTCAATCCCAGTGACAGAAAGATTGAAGGGTCTTCGATCATGGCATGGTTGATGCCGATGGAAAGGTGCAGATCTTCCAGTTCTTCCTCTGTCAGGTGTCCCTCTTTGACCTCTTCAACGATCACCGCCCCCCCGGAAGCGATGCCGAATAGAGCGGCAGTAACCCATAAAATACCGACATCCGGTCTCAGACCAAGTATCTTCAGAACAGGTGCTAACAGTTTTACAATATGGTTGATCCAGCCCATGGTCCTGACTATTTCAAGCAGGGTCAATATGCTCATGATGATCACAAATATCTTGATACTGAGGTAACCTGTTGTAATGCCCCAGCTTTTTAACATTTCAATGAATGGTTGTGAGACTGGTGAGGATATTTCTACAGCTAATGGAGTTGATGTCGGAGTGTCAAAAAAAGGCGATATTAAAACCACTGTGATTGTGGCCGTTATGAGACGGAAAAGAGTGGCTTTTACAGGATGAATCTTTGAGCTGGCCTGAATAATACCCTCTTGAATCAGGTTGTGGGCAATTAGAAGGAAAAGAGCGATCAGGGTCATCTGTTCTTTGGTTAAGGGCAGCACGGCCATTGCTGCTATAGCGCCATACAGGTTGGAGAGCATACCGATCATCAGAGGCAGAGCGGCCATGGCCGGCAGGTTGAAAAGGCTCATAGCGGGCTGGATGAGAAAATCGATTCTGCTAATCAAGCCGCTCCACGCCAGAAAAGCGGTAAGAAGAGAGACTGGAACTACAATCTTTAACATCCAGATAAAGCCGCTCCACCCCTTCCTGATGCCTGACAGGAAACCTTCTTTTAGTAACTTACTATATGTGTTCATAAACGAAGGCTGAAGGCTGTTAGCGCCTAACCTGGACAAGCCGGAACCAAGAAATGGTTCACGGTTCACGGGTTCAAGGCAACTTATTTTTGTGAGAACCCTAAAGTAAAAGACACCCAGAGGGCATTTCTTGCGGAGCGCCAACAACCTGAGTAGTTACGCACGGACAAACAATACCGGATCAAAGTCCGGCACATGGTTTGTCCATGCCACCCGGCTGCCATCTCATTTTTCATTTTGATATTTACATTCCCTACAGCCTGTCTGCCTGAGTAGTCATCTTTATCTTCCCTTCTTTTATCATGGATATTCTGATTCCCTCTATCCACGACCGAAAGCATTCGTCCCCTTTTATTTTTAACAGAATGTTTTTAAGGTTGGCTTTTTTTGCCTCAAAGTCTCTGTCGTCCAGCTTTCCTTTCTCTTTGAGTTTTATAATCACAGAATTTCCGTTCACATAAAATACATTGTCAGGATATGGTCTTTTTTCCGATATCCGGTAGAGAGATTCTTCAAGCTCTCTTGAGAAACCGATCTTTGGTATGTTTGGGTTTGGAATAAAGAGACCTGTCTCGGAAATTTCAATCCCCCCCCTGCGGGAGAAGCTACCGATCTCTTCACCATCTTTAAGGCGATGAAGAATCATCTCGGCCTCTTTTCTGCATAGTATCTGAGACTCTTTGTCGATAAAGTTTCTTTCAATATCCTTTTTTGCTTCCTCAAATTTCGGTATATAAGATGGGTTCGTGGAGACTGCCTTTATTACATAAAATCCCTTCGAAGTTGACAGGACGGGGCTTATTTCTCCCGTGCGCAGTCCGAAGATGTGTTGGGCAATATCATCGATGCGACTGAGTTCCACGGGAGGATTGGCTCTTGCGAAAAATCCTGTAATGTTTATCTTCAGCCCGTTTGTCGATGCATAATCTTCAAAATTTTCTTCCTGGTAGATTGTGTCATGTGCCTTTCGTGCCTCGCGTAAGGCTGTTCTCATCCCCTTTGTCCACTTTATTTCGGTGATTATACCGTCTTTTACCTCGGACAGTGGGAGTGCCTCCCCCCCCTGCTTTGTATATTTGTTCTTATGAAGATTGTAATAGTCCGTCACGTCATTTTCTGAAACCTTGACGGGTTTAGCAAAATCCGTCCCGGTAAACTCAATGTATTTAATCTGCGCCTTTTCCGGAATGCGGAAAAGCCCGCTATCTTCTTCAAAATGTTTTCTCAGGTCGATGTCGGTTGGTTTGACCCTGGATTTAAAACCGCTGGCGGCAATCTTGATGAATTCCAGGTTTATTTTTTCATTTTGAATTCTGTAAATATCATATATCTCTTCTTCAGAGACCTTTACAGATTTCGTTATAAGCCCCTCCAGTTTTGCGATCTTCAGCGCCATTTTTTGTGAAGTTTCAAAGTCTTCCGGACTCATCTTATAGTGGCGGAGTGTCCGTTGGTAGACCTGGTCGTCAAAAACACCGTTTTTCTGGAAAGCCGGATGTGAACGTATAGAATCCCTGATTTCACTGTCATTAACAGACAGTTTGAGTTCATCAGCCTTCCGAATAATGATGGCCCTGTTAATCAGGTTATCCAGCGCCTGCTTTTTCAGGTTCAATTTCTTCAGGACATCGTCTGTAAGATTATTTCCAAACCGCTGGCGGTAAAGGTTAACGAGACCTTGATATTCGTCCCGAAAGTTGTCATAAGAAATACTTTGGTTGTCTATTATGGCTATGGATTCGGCCTGTCTTTTCCCCCTGATGGAACCGAAATAAAAGATGAAGACAATTATAATAATGCCTAATATTATTTTTATAAGCCAGCTTTTGGCATGTTTTCTCATTAATTGAAGCACGAAGTTTCTCCTTGATATCCGTTTTTAGGGAGTTTTCTCAATTGCGATCCGGCTCTGATTAATAGTATACTCGCTAATAAAATGCAATAATCTTTTAGAAAAAAGGATTGAATGAGTCAATCAAATGCGGTATGGAGTATATAGATAATTATAATAAAGTCAGGAGGGAAGATATTGTTGTTCGATTTTGTTTTTGGAAAGTTTTCCAATGATCTTGCAATGGATCTGGGAACGGCAAATACCCTTGTTTATGTGAAAGGGAAAGGAATAGTGTTAAGTGAGCCCTCGGTGGTTGCCATTCACAGGGATTCGGGAGGGATGAAAAAAGTGCTGGCCGTCGGTGAGGAAGCCAAACGGATGTTGGGCAGGACACCTGGGAATATAGTGGCAATAAGACCAATGAGAGATGGTGTTATCGCCGATTTTGATATAACGGAAGCAATGATACGCCATTTTATCCTGCGCGTGCATAATCGCAAGACCTGGGTACGTCCGAGGATTATTATATCTATACCTTCCGGTATTACACAGGTTGAAAGGAGGGCTGTTAAGGAGACTGCGGAGTCGGCCGGAGCAAGAGAGGTCTATCTTATCGAGGAACCGATGGCGGCGGCGATAGGCGCCGGCCTGCCGATAACAGAACCGATAGGCTCCATGATTGTGGATATTGGCGGGGGGACAACCGAGGTTGCGGTTATATCGCTGTCAGGGATTGTTTACTCAAAGTCTGTGCGCGTTGCCGGTGATAAGATGGACGAGGAGATAGTGCGGACTATGAAAAGGAAGCATAGTCTTCTGATCGGAGAGAGAACGGGAGAAGTTATAAAAACCACCATAGGTTGCGCGTATCCAGGGGATGAATTGATGACGGTTGAAGTAAAGGGGAGGGACCTGATATCTGGTATCCCGAAGATTGTAGAGATCGATTCGGAAGAGGTAAGAGAGTCCATAATGGAACAGGTGAGCGTTATTACCGATACCATAAAAGACGCCCTGGAAAATGCTCCTCCGGAATTGGCGGGCGATATTGTTGATAGAGGTATTGTATTAACCGGCGGCGGGGCTCTTTTGAAAAGGATAGACGTCCTTCTTAAGGAAGAGACGGGTCTTCCCATAACAATTGCGGATGACCCTCTCTCCACGGTTGCAAGAGGAGCCGGCATGGTTCTGGATGAGCTGGATCTGCTGAGAGAGGTTGCGGTTCAATATTAAATGTAACGATCTAACCTCATTACACTGTCTCTATTTGTGTGAAAGATGTCGTCTCCCGGGAAATACCAGACAATTATCATAGCATCCATCCTTTTAATCGCTTCCATCATAATACTTTCTTTTAATTTAAAGCAGTTAGGCGGGACAGGTTTTATCCGGAGACTGGTTTTAGAGACAGCGGCGCCTCTGGAAAATATTATTAACTCGTCAATGGGTGGTATAAGCGGCGTATGGAGGAGATACATCTTCTTCGTGGGTCTGGAGGAGGAGAACAGAAAGCTCAGAGGAGAGATTGTCTCATTAAGGGGTGAGGTTAACCAATACAGGGAGATGTATCTGGAGGGAATGCGCTTAAAGAAACTTCTCAACCTGAAGGAAAATATCAATTATCCTACGGTCATCGCAGAGATTATAGGCGGAAGTCGCTCATCTGTGTTTAAGATGATATTGATTAACAGAGGAACTACGGATGGTGTAAAAGAGGGATTTCCCGTCCTGGCCAGTGAAGGTGTTATAGGCAGGATAGTAGAAGCTTCATGGAATGTGTCAAGGGTACTTCTCTTGATAGATAATAATAGTAATATCGATGCCCTTATTCAGAAAAGCAGAGCGCAAGGTGTGCTGCAGGGGCGGGGGGGTGAGGGGTGTATCTTAAAATACGTTCAGCGCTCAGAAGATGTTAGGGTGGGAGATAATGTAGTTTCTTCGGGTCTGGCAGGCGTTTTCCCCAAGGGCCTGCTTCTCGGTGTTGTCAAAAAAGTACAAAAGAAAAAGTCTGGTTTATTCCAGGAAATTTTAGTGTCTCCGGCTGTTGATTTATCAAGGCTTGAAGAGGCGCTGGTGATATTATCAGACAAGAAAGATAGAAGATGACGGCATCCTTAACGTAGGGGCAGGCCCCCGTGCCTGCCCTCATGATTTGGTGCAACCACCCAACACAGGGCAACCACGGGGGGTTGCCCCTACGTTATCGTTGGAAAGTAGAAATTTGGGAAAGTTCAAGGGCTCAAAGGTTTTAACTCCTGAACCCTGAACCCATAAAAGCATGAGGCCCAATTCCCAACTTCAAATTTCACCGGCAAGGTACAAAATACACAAGGCTTAAACTATCTTTGATTTTTCATGAAGGATGCCAAGATGGTCTATTATCTTTTCCTGCCGGTATTTTCCTTGCTGCTAATCGTTTTTCAGACGACTGTTCTTGACCTCTTTTTTATGGGTAAGGTAGGACTTGAATTATCTCTGGTATTGGTTGTGTATGCCGGCTTTTACCTAAATATCATAAAGGGTGGTGCTATGTCCTTTATCCTCGGGTTTTATCTTGATTGTGTAACCGGTTCGATACCCGGTCTTTTTACGTTTATTTATGTAGCGATATTTTTTCTTTCCAGGGTTGTTTCTCTGAGAGTTTATATGGAAGGTTTGACCTTCATAATGGTTTTCACGTTTACATGCGCTTTTTCAGAGGGGATTGCGACCATCTTAATTTATGAGTTTTTCCTTGGGGTAGATATGTTTCATAATATCTTGCGGGTATTTTTGCCCCAGGCATTGGTGATCGGCGTTCTCAGTCCGGCGCTTTTTGCCATATTCAGTAGGTTCGAGGTTTTGTTGAATGGCGGGGAGGCAAGACAGATTAACAGGACATAACCCTGTCGATCTCAGGAACAGGCTCAGGTTTTTTTTATGGGTTATATCGATAGCGCTATCTATTTTAATGGTCAGGATGTGGTACCTCCAGGTTATAAGGGGAGATGTCTTCAGACAAAGATCTGAGAACAACAGGATTTGCCTTCGTGAGGTCAAACCTTTAAGAGGCCGGATTTATGATATTAGAGGTAATATTCTGGTTGACAATCAGGCCTCCTTCGATGTCTCAATTATTCCGGAGGATGCCGAGGATGTCGATAGTGTGGTTGGAAGGATAAAGGGTTTGTATGCGCAAAAACTCCTTGAGTTTTCCGGTGGAGATGTTGTCCGTGGGAAAGTAAGAAGACCGTTCGTGCCGATTAAACTTGAGAGAAACATAAGCAGGGAGAAACTTTCCATAGTTGAGACTAACTCTCTGGATTTACCGGGCGTGGTTGTCGATGTAATGCCCGTCAGAAAATATATTTTTGGAGATATAATGGCCCATATCCTCGGTTATGTTGGTGAGATTAGCAGTGATAAGCTGGAGAGTGATACTTCCGGTGGCTATAAGTCCGGCGATATGGTGGGAAAGCAGGGGATCGAGAAATATCTGGATAGGTATATCAAAGGCCAGAGGGGTGGAGAGCAGGTTGAAGTGAACGTTGCCGGTCGAGAATTGAGGGTTATGGAAAAGGTTGATCCTGTCCCCGGCTGCAATGTTGTTCTTACAATTGATTCTTATCTGCAGAATATTGCCTGGGATGCCCTCGAGGGGAAGGCAGGTTCGGTTATAGTGATAAATCCTCGTGATGGTTCAGTGATGGCTATGGTGAACAGGCCGGCTTTTAATCCAAACCTGTTCAACAGGGGGATATCTCAAAATAACTGGAGAAAACTTTTAAACAATCCCTTGCATCCAATGAGAAACAGGGCTATTTCCGGGCAGTATATCCCAGCTTCCACATACAAGTTGATAGTGGCTGCGGCGGCGCTTGAAGAAGGTCTGATAACGCCCGAGGCCTCGTTTTTTTGTGATGGATCGTATAAGTTGGGCAACAGGACATTCAGGTGTTGGAAGAAAGGTGGTCATGGTGAAATCAGTTTGCACCGGGCTATCGCGGAGTCCTGCGATGTTTATTTTTACAATATTGGAAAGATGGTTGGAGTTGCAAAGTTGGCAAAGTATTCCCTGGGATTTGGTTTGGGGGCAAAGACAGGTATAAATCTTCCTGGAGAAAAGAGCGGTTTGGTGCCGACAAAACGGTGGAAATTAAATAGATTCAAGGAACCATGGCAGTTGGGGGAAACGACTTGTCTGGCGATAGGTCAAGGGTTTATTTTGGCGACACCGCTGCAACTGCTCAATGCCTACTGTGCCCTGGCAAATGGAGGAACTTTATACGTTCCCAGGATCGTGAAAAGGCTTGAAACGGCGGATGGGCGGATTCTGGAGGAATTCAATTCCGAAATAATATCTCATATCCCAGTCAGTGAAAAAAACATTGAGATATTGAAACGTGCCTTATGGGGAGCGGTCAATGAAGTTAATGGAACTGGTAGGGCATTAAAGAGGAAAGAGGAAGATGTGTGCGGGAAAACTGGCACGGCACAGGTTGTCGGATTGCCGCAGGGGGATAATGTCAGGAAGGAGAAAATTCCATATAAGCTGAGGGATCATGCCCTTTTTGTTTGTTTTGCCCCTTATAAGAATTCTGAGATAGCGGTGGCGGTTGTTGTGGAACATGGTGGTCATGGTGGATCTGCAGCTGCGCCGATTGCCAGAAAGATTATAGATAGTTACTTTAACAATATCAAAATGAGAAGTGAGAAATGAGAAATGAAAAGCCAACCAGCTTTTTTAAGATATTATTTCCTTTCATAATTTCCCCATTTTTCATTTTAAGTTTTGATATCTAATATTTATAGAGGCAGTGCTCAAGTGAAATTTGATCGTAGATTGTTATTTGGTTTTGATTGGGTACTCCTTTCTCTTGTGTTGTTAATCAGTTCTATAGGTATCTTGAATCTTTACAGCTCGGGTTACAGCCTGGCCGATCTTGACGGTGCCTCCCTTTATGTGAAGCAGGTCTATTGGGTTTTGATCGGTCTGGTATTTATGGTGATTTGCTTCTGTATCGATTACCGTTTCATATGTAGATACGCATATGTTATTTATGCGTTTTCCATACTTCTTCTCTTACTTGTCTTTTTTTATGGAAATACGGTCAATGGATCAAAGAGATGGCTCGCTGTATGTGGAATTTCTTTCCAGGCATCTGAATTTGTGAAATTGACGGTTATACTGGCCCTCGCAAAATATTTTGATAACAACAAGATTGATGGAGGTTATAATCTCAAGGAGTTATTGCTTCCCTTCCTGACGGTATTGGTACCTTTTATATTGATTTGGAAGCAACCGGACCTTGGCACTGCCTTGATTTTGATCATACTTTTTTTGTCGATGGCAGTTTTCGCCGGGGTGAGGCGGTATTCAATTATCTCAACTGCTATATGCGGTGTCGTACTACTTCCCCTCTGCTGGAATTTTCTGACAGAGTATCAGAAGGAGAGAATATTAATCTGGATTAATCCAGAGAGAGATCCCCTTGGAGCGGGGTATCATGTTATTCAGTCTAAGATAGCCATTGGGTCAGGGGGTATTTTTGGGAAGGGATTTTTAGAGGGGACACAGACCCAGCTAAAATTTTTGCCGGAGCAGCAAACAGATTTTGTATTTTCTGTTTTCGCGGAGGAATGGGGTTTTCTTGGGTGTGTTGTATTGGTGGTTATGTTTCTTGCCTTGATATTATGGGGATTGAGTATCTCGCGGCATTCGAGGGATTTGCTTGGCGCTTTGATAGCCTTCGGCATAACAATACTTGTTTTTTGGGAGATATTTGTAAATATCGGCATGGTTCTCGGTATCTTTCCTGTTGTGGGTCTTCCCCTCCCTTTTTTAAGCTATGGGGGTTCTTCGATGATTATATTAATGGCAGGTATCGGGTTGCTGATGAATGTAAGCATGAGAAGATTTATTCTTCAGCCGTAAGAGCTTGTGAAGTGAGGGAGATTTGAGATGACCAGGAGAAAAGGGGAGAACGAGGTAAAGGCATTTCTGGGAAAGGGGACGGAGTTTGATGGGAAGTTGATGTTTGGCGGTTCCGTCAGGGTAGATGGTAATTTTAAAGGAGAAGTGTCTGGAAGTGGAGCATTTATCGTTGGAGATGTCGCAAATATTGAGGCGGATATTTTGGTTGATAGTTTGTTGGTGAGTGGCCGTGTTTGCGGGAGCATTGAAGTTAGGAAAAAAGTGGAAATTTACTCTACTGGACGGATTTTAGGGAGCATAAAAACACCTGTCCTTGTTGTACAGGAGGGTGCAGTGTTCGAAGGAAACTGTCAGATGGTAAATGAAGGGAGAGATAAAAACGCGGAAGCCGAGAGGTCTGTGGAACCGGTAACCGGGGATTAAGTCGTTGTCGCCTTTATAAAAAGCGGGAAAATGCAAAGAATGGTAACTATTCACCGCAGAGACCGCAGAGATGACAAAACAGTTAAAAGTTAGACAATTCGTTGATTCGTTAATCCAGACAATTGATTGCCGGAAACGAATCAACAAATCATCCAATCAACGAATTAACGAATATTAACTCTTTGCTTACAAGGCTAATTTCTCTGCGTTCTCTGCGGTGACCGCTTATAAATAATGACAAGCAAAAAAAGCTTGACAAATTATATGTAAAACATTAGTATACAAAGTTTAGCGGATTTCTGTTGAGGTGTGTATGGATTGCTGGCGTAGCTCAACAGGTAGAGCAGCTGATTTGTAATCAGCAGGTTGCGGGTTCAAGTCCCATCGCCAGCTCTCTGGAGGGGTTCCCGAGTGGCCAAAGGGAG